>CAZSUQ010000001.1:0-28361 GCA_964609935.1 uncultured Thermodesulfobacteriota bacterium
GAATCGGCTTCTTCCCAACAACACCCAGAACCTTTTTTCTTTCGGCATGCACATTCTGAAATGGGATTCCCGCAATTGGGACACATTTTCCCATGCTCGGTTGAATATACGAGGGAGCTCTCTTTGTCATTCTTCTTCATCATGGAGTACTCAGGACACCACCGATTTTGTCACTTCTTTTCGAAGATGGTCGAGCTCTTCGTCTGTAAAGTCAAAACCTTCGTATTCCAGGATCCGTGCTCTCACTTCCGGGGATTCCGCTTCGGCAATGCGTCTTCGAAATTCCGGGTCCGTCTTCATCCTTTCAACAAATGTTTTTGCACTTTCGATCGACATGGCTGGATCCTCGGGTACGTTTGGATTCTGATCTCGCGCTCTGACACGCACATCTTTTGGAATCTCAAAAAAAAATCCCGTGCCGCCCTGGGAATTGAGGAGACAGCACGGGATGAATCATCGAGCGACTTCTCTAGATAACGGTCACGTTGCTTGCAGCGGGTCCTTTCTGTCCCTGTGTAACCACGAATTCCACGCGGTCACCTTCATTCAGGGTTTTGAACCCGTCTCCGGCGATTTCATTGAAGTGCACAAAAACGTCGCCATCCCCCGATTCGCGAGAGATGAATCCGTAACCTTTGCTGCTGTTGAACCATTTTACGGTTCCTTTTTCTTTCTCCATTTTAAGAGAACCTCCTTCTGGTGATTGAATGTTTCCTCTGGAAGTTCCGCTTTTTTCCCACATAAAAAAACCGCCCAGACAGGTAAATCTGAGCGGTGAAGCTTACGCCTTTAAAAAACAGAACTTACCATACTTGAAATTATATTATATGATAATTATTTCAAATTTGTCAAATGAAGGTTTTAAGGGGGAAGCAAACGATGGCCGAAAACGGGAAGATTACGCGGGAAGACATCCATCTCAAGGCAAGGGTGCTGTCCGAAGGCGTAAGGGTGAAAGGCCTGGAGATGCCGCCCTTCAAGGATCTGGCCGACGGCGGCCACATCCCCATGCCGGACAAGCTGAACGTGGATGACGTGGAGGAGATCCTGGGGTACTACGCGGATGCGGCTCTCAACGAAGCCAACATGGCCAATTCGCGCTTCGGCACCCCGTTCAGGTTAGACGGCTGCGGTCTGCAGGTGGCGGTGATTCCCAACCCGTACTCGAGGCTGGATCTCGTGGTTGAGGACGACCGAGTGACCCTGATGGACGGGGGGGAGATGCTGGCAACGGGAACGATCCCCGAGCGGCCGGCATGGCAGGATGAGAAGCTCTCCAACGGGATGCCGATCATGGCGGTCATGCCCCAGGCCACCGCGGGGATCATCAATATCGTGTACAGCCTCTCCTGCATGAACTACAACACGGGCCGGGGATGCCGCTACTGCAACCTGTTCTCCAATCCCGTGTCCCGGAAGATCGTGATGCTGCCAAAGGAGACGCTGCGGGCCTGGGCCCGCTACCAGGCAGAGGGGATCAGGATCGCCACGGACAGCGGGTGGAGAGGGACGCTGGCCGTGAGCGGCGGGGCGCTGCCGCCGGCGCACCGGGGCGAGTATCTTGAGAGACTGGAAATCGTGATGAACGAGATCCGGAAGATCATCGACGAGAAGACCTTCGGAGAGCTCAGAAAGATCTACAACCACTTCCCGCCCGAGGACTTCAACGACATGCACGTGTGGAAGGATCTCGGCATCGACAGCACGAGCATCGATCTCGAGGTGATGGACGATGCATACTTTGCAGCCATCTGCCCGGGAAAGAACGCGTACAAGCCTCTTCCCTACTGGAAGGAGGCCCAGGAGGCCTCGGTGGAGGTGTTCGGTCCGTACGTGAACTCCACGGGGTGTGTGGTCACGGGAATCGAGCCCATGTCCACGTTGCTGAAGGGGTTCGACGAAAGGCTGTCAAAGGGGGTTGGGCCCTTGCCGCTCATCTTCGGGCCTGCACCCGGGTCGGACTACAGGGGTTTCCGGCCCCCCAATGCGGACTGGTTTCTGGAGGTCACGGAAAGGATGGGGGACCTGTTCATGAACCACGGTCCCAAGGTGCTCAAAGCCGTGGTTCAGGCAGGGGGAGGCACCACGTTGAACAGCCCCCAGTCCATGATGAGGTCCAGTCCCATATCCCTGATCTTCGACGAGGTGCAGCGCAGGTTGCAAAACCTGACGAACGGGGCGGTTGGTCCACCATCGAAAGAGGAGGCAGGCACATGAACCCGTTGCACAGGCAGTGGTTGGTGAGCGTCAGCGTATGCGCGGTCTGCCTCCTGGCCTGCGACGGCAATACAACCCCACCCCCGTTTTCCACGATGCTTTCGTCACCACAGAGCCTGGCCACGCTCAACGCGGGCACACACCCCTTGCTGGATCTCATAGAACCATCACCTGTGAGGGACGTGTGCGATACCTGGTATGGGAACGATCTCTGCACCATGGATGCCGAGGAGCTAGTGAAGGAGGCCATCGCATCGGAGATGCCGGATATCATCCTGTTTCAGGAGATCTGGGATCAGACACTCTGTGACGGTCCGGCAGGACAATCACCGCCGGCAGACCCGCCGTTTGTCTGCAGTGCGGGGGACGCTCACCAACTGGTCAGGGTGCTGCCCGAAGACTACGATTTTGCCTGTGGAACGGACAAGCCCGGCAGCAGGGATGCCCTCAGTTGTATTGCCTTCAAGCGTGCGGTCTTCACGCCTCAAGGACCGCAGGGTGTGGATTCAGGATGCACGAATCGTGATTGTTCCAGTTTGCTGGAGATTCTGGAGACCGAGTGTGATTCGGAGTGGGGCAAGATCATCCTGCTTCGAGGACGGACAGGATCCGGCCCCGTGGTTCTGGTGAGCGTCCATCTCTTCCTGGACTTTTCGTTGAGCGCCCTGATGTGCCAGGCGGAGCAGGTTCGTCTCCTGAGCGATACCCTGGATGGCTTTTCGGGCGATACGCTGGTGATCGTTGGAGGGGACTTCAACCTCGATCTCAGGCTGCCCCTTCTGGGAGCCGCCGCCCTGGCGGAAATGCAGGCCGAGCAGGGCCTGGACCTCCTCGGCCGAACGGAGCCCACGAATCAGGTTATCCCCTGCCTGCGACTCGACATGATCTTCACGCGCGAGTGGGAGGGGGCTGCGGACGCAACCTGTCAGGTGTCGTTCCTCAATCCGGATGAGGGGCCGCCCATGGTTGATCATGGACTGGTCATGTGCCGGTAGTCACCTGGTCGGGACATGGGTTGCTTTCCGATGGAGCCCGCATCATTGAAGCACCCCAGGAGAATCAGCGGGGCTCCCATTTCCTTCCGGCCCAGATCTCGAAGCCGTCCACAGCGTTGGCCACGCCTACCAGGAGGCCCCACCGCGTGGACAGGAGGTTTCGGATCCCGTAGTTGTCATGCTCCCCGAAGCCCGTGTCGCTGACCTTGATCCAGTTGATACCGTCCCGGGTCCTCCACAGGTCAAAACCGGTGGGGCCCGCGATCAGGTCCACGAGCCAGGCGATCTCCGGAGGGATCTCTCCCCCGAAGAACTCGGCAATGGCATCCACGCCCATGCCGTTGAAATCGCAGGTTCCCACGTAGAACCACCGGTGGTGTTCACCCATGTACCAGCTGTAGAAGTTCGAAGGTTGATCAAAGCCCGGTCCGATGCCCGACAGGGGCTCCACCGGGTCGGGCCCGATGACGCCCGCTTCCCGGGTCTTGCCCACTACCAGTTCCACATTGTCGTTTGCATCCAGGCGGATGATCTCGGTGCCCTGGATCGCCGCTCCGGTCCCAAAGAAGGGCGGATACGTGAACGTACCGATGTAGACGTGATCCCTGAACGGCCGGATGGTCATGAATCCCATGCCGCTGTTGCCGAATCCCCCCTCCACCACGCGCGTCCAGTTCCCCGGCGCCGGGTCCGTTGTCTTCCAGCACTCCGGTCCTGTCTCGTTGTTGTTGGTGATGGCATAGAGGTGATCGTTGAAAACGGCGAGCTGCCAGATGGAATGGTTGTCCGGCGTGTCCATCTCGAAGATCTCGAATTGTGAGGTGGCATCCGGAACCGTGTCCCATTCGGCTGCAACCCACAGGGTGGTTCTGTCGTTGGTGAGGATCGATCGGGTCTGTCCAGCGCCGGTGCCCGTAAGGATGCGAACCTGTCTTCCCACATGGGAGAAGGGCATCCACCGCCCGGTATCGTCCGTGAGGGTGTCTGTCGTGGCCAGGTCCACGGTTCCCGACGCATAAACACCGCTGTGAACACCGCCGCCGGAGCTCACGAATCCCGTGCTGTTGGCCTGTTCCCAGGCAGCGGGATCGGTGGAGGGATCTGCCGAGCAGAAGATCATGCATGCGCTGTCCGAGGAGATGTAAAGCTTGTCCCGGAAGACCTGGGCCCCGCGGAAGCCGCCCTGTCCGGCCACGGCCCCCATTCCGGGGGGCGATGCCTTGTGGAAATGGTCGCCGTCCGTGGTCTTGTAGACATAAGCACCTTCAAGGCCGTTTCCTGTCAGGTAGAGGGCATCATCGAACACACGGGCTCCCCGGAACCCGCCCACCTGTTCATATGGTGGATCCCAGACGCGCTCCCAGGCCCACGTGCCCTTGCCCCTGTTGTATGTGCCGCGAAACACGTGGACCGGGCTGTTGGTGGCCTCGTAATAGGGCTCCCAGCTGGCGAGGTCCCTCGGGTCGCCCCACAGGTCGTTCCTGCACTGCCATCGTACCGGAGGGCGGTACGGGATGAGCGGGCAGAGCAGTTCGATCCATGCCATGAGAGGTGCCTGGATACACAGCGCGTTACCAAGGGTGCCCACGTAGACCTCGGGCGTCCCGTCACCGTCGCCGTCGAACTGCTCCATGGCCCACGGATAACTGTTGAGGCGGTCGTCCACGCCTTCACCCGCGATCCTTGAAAAATCCTCTTCTTTCAGGCCGGTATTGCAGGCAAATCCCTGCAACAGGCAGAGGATGACCACAACCTGCTTCAAGAAAGCTCTCTTGTTCATGGTTGTCCTTCCCCCTGGTTGCACCTTATTTCAGAACCGGATGTTTCTACTTGACAGCCACGAAGACGTATAGTAGATATATCTATACATGCAGTAAACACTGCAAATAAGGTAATTTGTACTTTACTCAATCTCCTCCAGGCTGTCAAGGCAGAAGTTCCAGGAGTTTTACCCGCATATGCATGAAGTCTTCCACTGCTCTTGCGATGAAATTTCGCGCAATATGCGGTCTGACTCATTGTCATTAGCGAATCGAGGCCGGCCCCATGGAAACGGAAAATATCGTTCAGAAAACAAAGGACAAGCTGGTTGAGTACGAGAAGAGGCACCAGGGGATCCTGAAAGCCGCCATGCGGCTGTTCAATGCCAACGGCTATGCTGCAACAACCACAGCGAGCATTGCCAGGGCCGCGGGCGTTACGGAAAAGACCATGTACAGGCATTTCCAAATCAAGCAGGCCCTGTTTACCGAGTGCGTGTTGTCCATCACGAATGACCTGATGGGGATATGGCAAAAGGAGCGGGAAAGGAACAGGGGTGACAGTCTTGCCTACCTGAAGGCCGTGGCAAGCGCCTATGTGCAATTCGTGATCAACAACCCGGACAAGTCCATGTTCCTTGTCCACCTGTACAGCTACAGGGGGATCCCTGGAATGGACGAGGGCTTCAGGAGTTTTGTGCAGGATCGCATCAACGAAACCGAAAGGGTCATTCTCTCTTTGAAGGAGAAGGGCGTGGTCAAGAGCGACCTCCACCCCCGCGTGCTCGCCGGGGTGTTCATCGGTCAGTATTTCACCAATGTCTTTTTGAATGAGTTCCTTGGACCCGAGCTTTTCAACCCCGATGTCGTCGTCGAGCTGACCAAGGGCCTTTTGCGGATCGATTGACGGCTCCAGCCCGCAACTTGCATGAAAATTCGCCAATCGCAGTAAAAGGCTTCATGCAATAGGCAGGCTGGTCAGGCAAAGGAGGCTTTCATCATGAACAGAAGGGCAGTGTCTTTGTTGAGCATCGTCATGTTTACGCTTGTTGCGCTCACCGGTTTCGGGTGCAGCCTGCCGGTTCCCGGCGTCAGCGTCTACAAGCCGGAGAAGTGCGACAACGGCTACACCCTGTTGACCTCCTTTGGCGCTCACGAAAGCCCGCCCGGCTCGGGCATCTACCATGGGGCCCTTCTCATCGACATGGAGGCCAGGCTCATCAATGCGTGGGAGATCACGGGAATGCCGGCCAAGATGCTCCCGGGCGGCCATGTAATGGGGTACGACGCCTTCAGGGACGACGGCAGCGGTCATCAGGACTGCAATGCTTTGGTGGTTCAGGACTGGTTCGGAAACGAGGTGTGGAGGTGGGACCAGTGGGATGTGGATGATCATGGAAACACCATCAGCCGGGGGCATCATGACTTTCAGAGGGAAGGCAACCCGGTGGGCTATCCGGTTCCGGGCATGGATCCCCTTGTTCACAGCGGCAAGACCCTCATCCTGAGTCACGAGAACGTGGTCAGGCCGGACATCGCGCCGTGGATCATCGAGGACGATGTTCTCCTCGAGGTGGATTATGCAGGAAACATCCTCTGGGAATGGCATGCGGTTGATCACCTCGATGAGTTCGGTTTCACCAGTAAGGCCAGGGCAGCCCTGCAGAGCGTACAGGTGACGGTCCCTGAGATCATGGGCGGGGGAGCCGATGTCACGGACTGGCTGCACGTCAACAGCGCGAGTTACCTGGGCCCCAACCGGTTCCATGACCAGGGGGACGCCCGCTTCCATCCGGACAACATCATCGTGGACGCACGCAGCGCCAACATCATCTGGATCATCGAAAGGGCCACAGGGGACATCGTGTGGAAGGTGGGGCCGGACTACGGCTTCTTCCATCCGGAGAGAAAACTCGGTCAGATCATCGGGCAGCACCACGCCCACATGATCCCCAGGGGGCTTCCCGGCGAGGGGAACATCCTGGTTTTCGACAACGGCGGAGGGGCAGGGTTCGGCAAGCGGCTGGGCAAGCCCGTGTTCCCGCACAAGTATCGATTCTATTCAAGGGTGATCGAATTCGACCCCACCGATCTCAGCATCGTGTGGGAGTACGAAAGGCAGGAGCCTGCTCCAGGAGAGTACTACATGTTTTACAGCTACTTCATCAGCGGTGCGCAGCGGCTCCTGAACGGGAACACGCTCATCACCGAGGGCTCCACCGGAAGGGTGTTCGAGGTCACCGCCTCAGGCGAACTCGTCTGGGAGTACGTCTCCATCTACCACGATCTGTCCTTTGACACGATGCCCGGTCTTCTGCGTTTCGAGAACGACGTGTACCGTGCCTACCGGGTCCCTTACGACTCCATTCCCAGCGAGTACCTTCCCTGAGGGGTCAGCCCGTCTTTCTCAGTCGTCTCCGGATGACGGGGATGGCTCCCAGGGACACGAAGAGCGGACCGAGAAGGTTCAGCGCGTTCGTAACGGGAACGTGGTTGGCGTCCATGGAAGAAGCCGGCGTGCCCCAGGGAGGGGTGTTGGGGTCGCAGTCGTCATCGATCCCGTTTCCGGGGATCTCCGGAACGCCGGGGCTCACGTCGGGATTCCCATCGTTGCAATCCATCTCCGGGTGCGGGCATGACAGGGACGCCGGGTCCCCGTATCCGTCCCCGTCGAGATCCGTGCAGTCCAGGTAGGGGGCAAGCGGGTCCGTGTACCAGGAGGCCTCCATGGGGCAGATCTGCGCGGGCGCCCCGGGATCGATCTC
The DNA here is from genome assembly GCA_964609935.1 of uncultured Thermodesulfobacteriota bacterium. Lineage (GTDB taxonomy): Bacteria > Desulfobacterota > DSWW01 > DSWW01 > DSWW01 > CAYTRL01. The sequence continues at coordinate 7,738 of CAZSUQ010000001.1, forward strand.
GCTCCCCTGGTAGGAGAGGCATTCAGGGCAGGCCGTTTCCATGCCCTGCCGGCCGTAAACCAGCAGGCAGGCGCCGCATGCAAAGGCGTCGCTCGATGGATTTGCGCAGTGCTTGCAGTCCTCGCTCTGGTCCTCCACGAAGTACCCTGTGGGCGTACCCTGCGGCTCGAGAAGCTGCCAGCCGTCGCGGAGCCGCCGGTTTGCATACGTCATGCCCCACATCCCTTCCTCGTTGCACAGGTAATCGCCGTTCGCGTCACAGACCTCGCCCACGAGGTTCAAGCCCCAGGAAAGGGCGAACTCCCGTGTTGCCGTGATCCCGGCCGTGAGGAGGTCTGCGCCCGCATTCCGCTCATGCAGCGCCTGAATCATGGGGTGCTCGAAGTCGATGCTGCCGATGAGATCGATGACGCGCTGTTCCAGGAAGGCCTCCACGTTGGGGCAGTACACGTCGGCCGCATAGGCGCACAGGGGGTCTGTTCCCGGGCTCCTCGCATAGGTTCTTGCCGGGTAGTCTGTTTCGTGCAGCATCCACACCGTGACCGCACCGGCCCCGTGGCTGCAGCCCGTGGCCGAGTATGTGGGGCCGTCGATCAGCGCCTGCACCGGGCTCGTTGTCATCAGGTAGTCCTTCACCGACAGGAACTGGGAGGTCTCGGTGGGGTACGTGGCCGTGTCCAGACCGCCACCCTCGCAGTAAGGGTCCACGGTGACCACCATGAACCCCCGGTCCGTCCAGGGGCTCACACCGGCGTCATAGTCATCCGCACAGGCGCCCCCGCCGCTTATGCTGAACAGCAGCGGACAGGGGGTTGCCGGGGTGCAGGTCTCGTCATCGTATGCCACCTTGAAGCGCGTGGGCACCGGGTGCGTGAAGTCGCGGGGGGAGGTGATGAGCACCTCTTCGAAGCAGGTCAGCCCGGCGGCGCAGTAGGTGGGGTGGAAGTCGAACATGTCGCCCTCGCCCGGAGCGTGGTTGGTGATCAACACCACGTCGATCAGGCCGTCGAACCCTTCGGCGATCTTCACCCCATACCCCTGGGGGGGCTCGAGCCCGGTGACGTCCACCTCGGCGGCCACCTCGCCGTCCAGGAACAGGCGGACAACAGGCACTACGCCGCTGGTGTCCACGGAGAGGGTCAGATGGTGGTATGCACCGTCAGCGGGCCAGGAAACACCCGTGGGGATGGAAACCGTTCCCCCGCCGCTGCCGGGCCCTTCGACGACGAACTCGCCGGCAACGAGCTTCACATAATGTGCGTCGTCGGCCACGAGGATATGGCCTGAGCTTGCATCACGCGCCTTGAGCCATGCGAACAGGGTCATGATCCCTGACCCGGAAATGCCGTAGTCCGGGCACTCGATCTCGATGGAGCCGTCGCCGGCCGGAATATCCGCGGCACGCCCGTAACGCCCTTCGGTGATCGCGCTTCGCCGCGCCTCCCCGGTGAGCAGGGCCGTGCATTGCCCGATCCCCAGGGAGGAGTTGTTGTTCTGCATGTTGTTCAGTTCTGCGAACCCGTTGTGAGCGCCCGCGCCGTCGATTTCGTCATCAAAGCTCAGCTCCACCCGGCGCCCCGCGTGTGCAGGATCAAAGGGTGTCAAAGCTGCGGCGAAGATGATCAGAACGCCCAGAAACATGGCGAACCCTCGATATCTTGCAACATGCTTGCATGTGCTGTTGATTCCGGCTCTTGCAGTTTCCCTGATCATGGATCCGTCCTCCTTCCCTGTCTTGGTCGTTGATTGGACACCAGGAAGATCGCCGACAGGCAGGCATGGACGCCGAAGCTGATCGCGCGCAACTTCGCCGGCCTCCTGCTCCGATCATATCCCTTCAATGGTTTCTTATAAAGTAAAACACAGGAAAAAGGGGAAGGTTCTGATCTTCCTGCGGAAAGTGTAGAATAGGTCAACATGGCAGGGTCATCTTCAGCAATGAAACGCGTATCGGAGAATGCATAATGTTTCCATTCATGAGAACGATAAGATCGGTGACAGGGGCCAAGCTTCTTGGCCTGATGTTTGCCTGTGCCGCGCTCGCGGTGGCGGTTGTGCTGGTGGCGGTGGGGGCCCTCACCTGGCTCACGGCCCACCTGGTGGACATCCAGATCGGATGGCTGGACAGCCTGGTCAACTGGCTCACAGGCGGCATTCTGGGCGTTGCCGGCTGGTTCATGCTGCCCGCGATCATTGTGCTCGTATCCGGCATGTTTCAGGAAAAGACGATCCACCGGGTGGAGCTTGCCTACTACCCGGATGAGGTGCGTACCGAGGAGCCCGGGTTCTGGCCCGACCTGGCGCATGACATCCGGTTCACCTTGAGGGCGTTGATTCTCAATGTCCTGGTCCTGCCTCTGTACCTCCTTGGTATCGGCTTTGTCATATCCGTTCTCCTCAACAGCTACCTTTTGGGTCGCGAGTTCTTCGAAGGTGCTGCCGGTTATCACATCGGGAAGCCGGAAGCCAAAACCATCGGTCAGCGGAACAGGGTCGCGGTCTACGGGGGCGGTCTCGTGATCACGCTGATGGCCCTGGTGCCCGTGATGAACCTCTTCGTCCCGATCTTTGCCGTCGTCTGGATGGTGCATGTTTATCACGGGTTGAAGAAGGGATGACCGCCTGCATGCCGTCTCTGCAGGAAGGTCGCAGAGGCGGCTGTTAGAGATTTCACGAAACGTGTGCTCTCCCCGGGAAAATGAAAACTCGAATCGCCTGTTCACGGCCGAGCCGACTTTCCGTCTCCGCAGCTTCTGCTCATTACGTAAGCTTCCCGGTTCATTCCTCACCCTGAATTCGGGTAGAAAAACCGGCTTCTTTACACTGCCGGACCTGCCCCACCTGTCTTCTGAAACCCTCCTGAAAATTCCCTTGACAAGTCCCGGCGGATTCGGGTACAAAACAGGCAGTTGCATATAATGATATTGAGTTGCAAATAGCGCAACATAGATCAGGGAGAGCATGGAACAAAAACCCAGCACACACGCTGCCGTGGAGAAGGCCTTGAGGATCCTGCTCGCCTTCACACCTCAAAACGAAGGCCTGGGGACCCAGGAGCTGAGTGAAAAGCAAGGGCTCCACAAGTCCACCACCAACCGCCTGCTCAAGGTCCTTGAGAAACACGGGTTCGTTGAACAGGACGCAGAGACGAAGAAATATCAGCTGGGGAGATCCGCGGTTCAGATTGGAAGGGCTGTTGTACAGTCCCTGGACACACGTCTGGTTTCCATTGCAAGGCCTTATGTCCACAACCTCCGCGACCAGCTGAACGAGGGCGTGGCCCTGGAGGTGTGGGCCGGGGACACCACGGTTTTGTCCTACGCAGTGGAAGGGCCCCGGCTCGTCCGGGTCTCGGCCGACCTGGGGCAGCGAATGCCCGTGCACGTTGCCGCCGGAGCCAGGGCGATCATGGCCTTTTTGCCACCGGAGATCGTGGACGAGCTGCTCAGGCAACAGTTCACACGCTACACAAGAAAAACGGTGACCGATCCGCGTGTCATCAAGCGCAGGCTGAAGGATGTAAGGAAAGCCGGGGTGGCATTTGATTACGGCGAGTTGGACGCGGACATGCAGGGTATGGCGGCCCCGGTCTTTAATTACAGCCAACGGCCCGTGGCAGCCATTGTGACCGTGGGGCCGGCCTCACGCATGAAGGCAGTCATGGGATCCAAAAAAACGACTTTCCTGCTAAAGGAAACCGCAGCGAACATTTCGTCCAGGCTTTACTATGACAGGGAGGAAACATGAAACCGGGAGCCTTCGGAAAGTATGCAGTGGATTACGAAACACGGGTGGACTACGACCGCCTGAGAAAAGAGCGGCTTCAAAAGGCCAAAGAGCAGATCAACAGGGATGGACTTGGAGCGCTGATCACCTGGGACGAGGCCAACATCCGCTACCTCACCTCCTACTATGTCACCACGCCCATGAGGGCAAGCGAGGTCCAGTTCGTCTTCTGCCCCAGGAACGGTGAGCCGCTCCTGTTCGGCGGCGGAACGCCCAGCGAGACAGAGCGGCGCATGCCGTGGATGAAGGACCGGGTGCACCCCGTGCTGGCCGCGCCCAAGCTCACGGCTGCGGATGCGGACGATGTCATGGTCGTGGTGATCGTGGATGCAATCGCCAGGCTCATGGCCGAGTACGGTGTTGAAAAGGAGCCCCTTGGCATCGACGGGTCCACGCTCCAGATGCTCTTTGCGGATGCCTTCAGGAAGAAAGGGATCGAGGTGGTGCACGGCAAGCCCACCATGGATGAGGCGCGGCTGATCAAGACACAGGACGAGATGGAACTGATGCGGATCACCTGCGCGAACTCGGAGAAGGCCTTTGCCGCCATTGCGGATGCCATCCGGCCCGGCGTGCGGGAGTGCGACCTGGTGGGCATCGGCATCAAGGCCCTGTACGAGGAAGGCGACGATCACACCGAGGATCTGGTGTGTTGTTCCGGGTTCAACACGAACCCGTACGGATGGTCCTTCACGGACAAGCCGATACGGCCGGGTGATCTCATCTACATCGACGTGGACGGCGCTTCCTACCAGGGGTACAAGTCCTGTGTCTACCGCACGTTCTGCTGCGGCAAGGCCACCCAGGAGCAGAAGGACCTCTACGAGGAGTGCCGCGCCATGCTCTACGCGGGCATGAGCGCAATCAAGGACGGGGCCACCGACTACGACATCGTGGACAAATGGCCGGACTCGCCGGGCTACTGGGGATACGAGAACTGGAACGAGGTTGCCGCCTATGCCATCGGACACGGCATCGGCCTGACGCTTCACGACCGGCCGGCGATCTCCATGCTGAAAAAGGCCTTCGGGTTCCCTCCCACCGAACTCAAAGCGGGGATGGTCCTGGCCCTGGAAACCTATGCAGGGAGAAAGGGTGGGGCAGACGGCGTGCGCCTGGAGGAGAACGTCCTTGTGACCGGGGACGGCTACGAACGGCTCACCCGCTGGCCCGTTGAAGAGTTGATGGAGTGCTGGCTGCCCTACCGTTGAAGCATCGCGGAGGGGGACGCACCCCTAAGGATCCGTGTCGATGGGGATCCCCTGTGGTTGGGGTGCGAAACGCGCCACGAAGACAGGGTTCAGAGCCAAAGCAAAGAGGTGAAATCACATGGAAAAGTCCATCGTATCCATCGTCAAGGGGTTGGATCCCGAAGAAATGGTGGAGCAGGCGCTCGATCATCTGGGCGGGGTGAAGTCCCTTATCAGGCCGGGGTCCACGGTGGTGGTCAAGCCGAATGCAGGCCATGAGGGCGCGCCGGCCAGCTCCGTGAATACGAGCCCCGAGGTCGTGGCTGCCGTGATCCGGTTACTGAAGAAAGCCGGGGCAGGCAGGATCATCCTTGCCGAGGCTTCTGCCATCGGCTGCGATACCATGGCTTGCCTGGAATCGAGCGGGATCCGGAAGGCAGCGGAAGACGCCGGGGCGGATGAGGTTCGCGACATCAAGAGCGAGAAGGACCTGGTGAAAAAGGAAATCCCGCATCCCACCTCGGACATCAAGCATGTGGAGCTTCCGCGATTCCTCCTGGAGGCGGACCATCTGGTGAACGTGCCCATCTTCAAATCCCATGTGAGCATGGTTTTCACCTGTGCCCTCAAGAACCTGAAGGGCGTTGTGCAGGACATCCACCACTACATCATGCACTGCACCAATCTCGCTGCGGCCATGATGGACCTGGGGGATCTCGTCCGGCCGGATTTCACGGTGGTGGACATGATACGGCCCATGGAGGGGTTTGGCCCGCATTCCGGTACCCCGGCGGAATTTGGTTGCGTCGTGGCGGGCCGGGACATGGTGGCCATCGACGCCACTGCCTGTCGCATGGTGGGGCTCCCCCTGGACAAGGTGGACTACTTTGACGCCGCCAGGGAAAAGGGTCTCGGGAATTTCGATGAAGAGAAGATCGAGATCCGCGGGGAACGTGTCGAGCACGTGTACCGAAAGCTTTACCTGCCCTACCTGGACGGGTTTGACGCCTGGCCCGAATACCATTTCCACGTGGAGAAGGCCTGCAGCACCTGTCAGGGGCTTCTGGCGTTCACCATGTCCAAGCTGAAGTCTCTTGCCCAGTACGACAGGAACAAGGGGATCCACATCGTTCTCGGCCGCCACCGAAAGATCCCCGAGGGGATTGCATTCGGGAAGGACCTCGTACTCATGGGCGACTGCAGCATGGCACTGAAGAAGAAGGTTGAAAAGGCAGGGGAGACCTGTCTCCACATCCCCGGATGCCCTCCCGGTGAGCCGATCCCGGCCTGGACGATCGTGGACCGGCAGGATTTTCAGGCAACCGATCCCGAGCAGGTCAGAAGCAGACAGGTTGAGGAAGAGCGGCTTTTCAAGGAATGGCTTTCAAGGCAGCATCCTGTGTGAACCCAACCATCAGCGGCCGGGGATGCTTCCTACAGGCGTGCTGTTCCTCCTTCTGTTGGACGAACCGCAGTGATGGATGTCTTCCCCCTTCTTCCTTTCCTTTCAAAGATTGCATAAACTCAAGTGAGCCCAGACCCTATAGAGCCGGTCGCCCCATATGATCTCTGGGTTCCCCGGAGGAACTGTGGGGATAGGATTCTTCCCGGCTGGGGAATTCTTTGCAGCAAGACCCTGAAAAGGGTGACAGGAGATCGCCAGCGTGACCAGGCAAAAACCGGGCGCCTCCACCTCCTTTCCGAGGAACCTCGGAAGTCTCCTTGAGGCCCCTTTCCTTGTGACCGTTCCCGCAGCGATGCTTCTTGCAATATGCTGGCTGGTTCTCCTCTTCCTCCCCGCTTCCCTCTCCGCCTGGGTGGACGAACCCGATGATCCTCTCTTCCGACATGATCCCTTTGAAGGCGTTGAGGAACAGTGGAATCTCATGTCCGACGGCAGGGGCATCGCGGTCACTGAGGCCTGGAAGCTCACGCACGGGGACCCGGCCGTGGTGGTGGCAAACATCGACTGCGGGATCAACTATCGTCACGAGGACCTGCGGAACCAGATGTTCCTGAATGCCGGGGAGCTTCCCCTTCCCAGGGATGCCCACGGCGTGCCTGCCGGCAGGTACGATTTCAACGAGGACGGCATCTTCAATGTGCTCGACTATGAAGAGGACCCGGGGGTGGAGGACCTTCATGATGACGGGGCGGACGTGGGGGACCTGCTCCACGCCTTCAGCAACGGGGTGGACGACGACCTCAACGGGTATGTGGACGACCTGAGCGGATGGGACTTCTTTGACAACGACAACGACATCTACGATGCGGGCCGTTACGGTCACGGGACCCAGACGGCATCCGTGCATTCCGCTGAAACGGACAACGGGAAGGGGATGGCCGGCATTGCGCCGCTCTGCCGCGTGATGGGGCTGCGCATCGGTGATGCCACGCACATCTCCCATTCCCGGATCCTCGGAGAGGCCGTGATCTACGCGGCGGACAACCGGGCAAAGGTCCTGAGCATGAGCCTGGGCAGCATGACCAACTCGCCTTTCCTGAGGGAAGCGTTTCGCTACGCAACGAGCAAGGGCGTTGTGAGTGTGGCTGCCATGGGAAACGAGCACAGCTTCCATCACAACGTTCCCGCAACCTACGAAGATGTCATCGGTGTGGGGTCTGTTCACCCCGACACGAGCGGGCTTCCCTACCCGTTGTTCTTTCCCACTTCCTGGGTCACCCGGGGAAGCTACTCTGATTACGGAGGACACATCGAACTGGCAGCCCCTTCCTGGGTGATTGCGGCAAGGTTTCCCCATGGTTACCAGGATCACTCCGGAGGGACATCCAATGCCGCACCCCACGTGAGCGGGGTTGCGGCCCTGGTCTTCTCCGAGGCGCTCGCCAGGGGCTTGGAGCCGCCCATGAGCCCGCACGAGGTTCGGCAGGTCCTGCGGGGCACGGCCGAGGACATTACCGGAACCGCATACCAGTGCAAGGAAGGGTTCGATCAGTGGACCGGTTACGGTCGCCTGAGGGCCGACAGGGCTGTTTCCGCGGTGGCTGAGATGAGGATACCCCCCACGGCCCGAATCCGTTCGCCCGGGTGGTACCGCACGATGGACCCTTTCCGCACACCCGTGGTTTCCATCCAGGGCAATACAGGCGCCGAGCGTGCAACGGGATACGCCTTTCACATTGACTGGGCACCAGGGGTCGAGCCTGACGAAGATGCATTTCAACTCGTCTGTTCGCACTCCAGCGTCACGCACGCCCTGGGCGGAAAGCTCTGCGAATGGGACATCCGGGATGCCCTGGAGGCCGTGGCCCATCCCACGGTCTTGCCCAATGACCCGGCAGTCACCCTGCGGCTCCGGGTGAGGGACTCCTTCGGGGTGGAGGCAGAGGACAGGCGGACCCTGTTCATCCATCACGACGTCTCGTGGCACCATGGCTTTCCAAAGCACCTGGGTGCCTCCATGGAGGCGTCGTTGAGGGTCTTTGACCTGGACGGGGACAACAGGAAGGAGATCATCCTGGCCACATCCGAAGGGGTGGTTTCTGTCCTCAGGGAGGACGGAACCCGGTTCGGCCGGGTTCACGGTATGGATACGTGCTGGCCTGCGCGGCTGGACCCTGTGGAGGTGCTCGGCCCGGAGGAGGGACATCACGGCACAGCGCCCGCCTTTCTGCAAGGTGTTGTGGAGGTGCCGAGCAGCCCGGTTGTGGCAACACCTGCGGTGGGGGACCTGGAAGGGGACGGCCTGTACGAGATCGTGGTTGCCGGGACGGACGGCAAGGTCTATGTCTTTGGGCCGGACGGTTCCCGGAGGCCGGGCTTCCCTGTCTCTGTGAACCTGGAGTTTGCCCTGGAGGATCCGTGGCTGGAGGCCGGGATCCTCTCCTCTCCTGCCCTGGCGGACCTGGATGGAAACGGGACCATGGAGATCGTGGTGTCGGCCATGGACCAGCGGGTCTATGCATGGCACGGGGATGGAACGCCCACGAATGGGTGGCCCGCCCTGGCAAGGAATCCGGACTCCCCCATCGTAGACAAGATCGTTTCCTCTGTAGCCGTGGGGGACATCGACGGCAGGATCGAGGCGGACGGCCGCATGCACCCCGAGGTCGTGGTGGGCACGAACGAGCTGGCCGGCGAACTCCCGCTGATGACAGGGAGGATCTATGCCCTTGGTTACGAAGGCCGCATAAAAGAGGGCTGGCCGGTGGAGCTTTTCACGCCCATGGGAGAGATGCTGCCCACCGTGGGGAAGGGTGTTCCCATGAGCCCGATCCTGGTGGACCTGGACAAGGACGGCACGCTGGAGATCATTGCCCATCCTGTCATGGGAGCCCCGGTGGTCCTTTCGGGCAGCGGCAGGATCAGGTTCACACTCCCCTCGGGCTTCTTCGGGAGCGGGAGCGACTCAAGGGACGCCATCCTCCTTGCCCTGCCGGCCAACAGTTCGCTCGGGGACATGAACAACGACGGTACGCCGGAGCTGGTCATGGGCGGGATAGGGGCCCGGATTGCGCTCGCAAAGCTTTTCGAGGGCCAGAGGTTTGACTTCGACCACCTCCTGGGGTGCTGGGACCTGAAGAGCCGGAGGTACCTGGAAGCCTTTCCCAGGGTCACCGACGGCTTTCATTTCATTACACAGCCGGCGGTGGCCGATGTGGACGGGGACGGCGCACCGGACATCCTGGACGGAAACTCCCACTACATGCTGCGCGCCTTTTCCGCCGACGGAAGGGAGCCGAAAGGCTGGCCCAAGTTCACGGGAGGATGGATCGTGGGGTGCCCTGCCGTGGCCGACCTGGATGCGGACGGCCTCCTGGAGGTGGCGCTGGGCACGCGGGAAGGGGACCTCTATGTGTGGGACACGGAAGGGGATGCGCTCCAGGAGCCCGGCTGGTGGGGCTTTCATCATGACAGACGGTCCACGGGAAACCACCATGCCGACACGTGGCCTCCGGACTCCATCGAGGACCTGCGTGCGGAACCTGCAACGCAGGGAAAGTCGGAGGGCGTGCGCCTCACCTGGACCGCGGTGGGGGACAACGGGAGGCAGGGCAGGGCAGCCGCATACGAGATACGGGCCCTTTCGGGCCCCATCGATCCCTTCAACTGGACACAGGCAGAGAAAATCGACACGGCCCTGGAGCCGGGGGAGCCGGGGAGCAGGGAGGAGGTTTTTCTCGAAGGGTTTTCAGCAGCGTTTTATTTTGCTGTTCGCGCACTGGATGCCGCAGGCAACCTTTCCGGCCTCCACCCGGGCGGCGCCCCGGGGGCTGAGCCCATGATTCAGGCCCAGGGCAATGAAGGGGGCTGCGGCTGCTCGGTCCTGCAGGGAGGCCCGGGGGCGAGTGCGTTTCAGCCTTTGGCGGGCGTTCTCCTCTACGGATTGCATTGTGATTTTCCCTCTGCTTTGAGAAGGCTGTATCCTCATTTGCGGTAACAGGGAGTAGAACGATTACTCGGACCTTGATCTCGTTCGAGCCCCAGCGATTTTCGCCGGATTTTTTTGCAACATCCAGGGTTACTCTTTCTCCGGATCAAAGGTTATGAAGAAGAACAAGCTCCTGTCCCTTTCTTTGCTGATTGTCCTGATGGGCGGGTGCTGGGCGTACGGATGCCGCAGTGATGCAACAACCGATCATTTGGACGATTCCCCCTCACGTCCGGAGCCGCCCTACGACTGGGCAGACCCGGGGCTTGCACTTCGTCTCCAGGATGCACTCGAGGGTTGGGCCGAGTATTTTGGATTCCATGGTGCCTCGGCAGTCGTGCGGACCCCGGGATGGCTGGACTGGTCGGGCAGCACCGGCATGATAGACATCCAGGCGGGGGAGCCTTACGAAACCGATGCCCCCTGCCGTATCGCCAGTATCACGAAGCCGTTTACGTCCACCGTTATCCTCCAGCTGGTGGACGAGGGACTGCTTGCACTGGACAACACAACCCTGGCCGAGCTCGTACCGGGGTACCCGAACGGAGAGGACATCACCGTGGAACACCTTCTGCGACACCGCAGCGGGATTCCCGAGATCCACTCCGTTGATGCCGTCTTCCTGGCAGCGCTGGTCCTCAGGCCTGAGAGATGGGTAAGCCCCGGGGAGGTCCTGGAATGGACTTATCTGCCCATTCCGATCTATCACCTCCGCTGGAGAACGTTCCTACCCAGGGAACCGCTGGCAATGCCGGGCGGAAACTTCCACTACTCGCAGTCAAACTACGTCGCACTCGGCATCATCATCGAGGAGGTCACGGGCAAAGCACTTGCCGATGTGTTCGACGAACGTATTTTCGAGCCCCTTGGAATGACGGGAGCATACCTGCCGCGCCGCGGCGACCCCTTCGATCTTTGGGGATACACCAACCTGCTCGGCCTCCTCAATCAGAAGTTTCCGAGCAAATACCTGTGGAGATCCGAGAACTGGCTTAACAGTGCCGGCTGGTCTTCGGCAGCTATCGTCACCACGGCCAGCGAGTTGGTGGTCTTCCTGTCGGGATTGCTGGAAGGGCGGTTGCTCTCCCGTGAGGGGCTTTCGAACGCGACGGATTGGATGGAGATCGAGCCCGGCGATATCGTCACAGAGGGGGAACACGGCATGGGGCTGTTTCGACACCGGTACGACGGCTTCTGCACCGTCGGGCACACGGGTTCGCTGCCGGGCAGCCTGTCCATCATGCAGTACATCCCTGAACTCGATGTCTACATCGGTGCCGGTACGAACAATGACCGCGTTAGGGGTGGGGGGCCAGGCCTGGTGGAACGGATCCGATGGGCGCTCCTGAATGAATACCCGGGCTGAAACCTGAACAAGCTTTGACCCATCACCCTGTACAGGATCGAGCGGATGAGCCTTTGGCGTCTACCCTGCGAGACCCGTGTAAGATCGAGTCCCGGTCAGGATACCTCACTCACCGCCCTCTTCCCCAGTGAATACGCCTCCTGCTTTGCCTTGCCGTCCTTGTTCACCGCACCCTTTTCGGCTGCGGAAGCCAGAACGGCTCCCAGCCAGCTCATGCCGGTGAATTGACTCGTCATTTTGAAGGAGTGGACCACCGGGTCCGCGATGGACACGTCGGGGGCTCCACACACCGTGATCACACCGATCTTCTTCCCTTCCATCTTGGGGAGGTGGTTTTCATGCCACCTCCATTCGGCATCGAAGAAGGCGCACCACCGGTCCAGGTAGGCCTTCATCTGTGCGGTCATGGAAAAGAAGTAGACCGGGACGCTGTGGATGATCGCATCCGCCTGGAGGATCTTCCCGTGAATCTCCTGCATGTCGTCATCGATCACGCACGAGCCCGTCTCGATGCATTGCTTGCAGTCCATGCATCCGGAAATCTTCTTCCGAACGAGAGTTATCTTTTCCACCTCGGCACCGGACTCCCGTGCGCCCGACAGGGCCTGATCCAGGAGGATGTCGCTGTTCCCTTTGATCCTGGGACTTCCGAGTACACCCAAAACTTTCATGACCGTGTCTCCCATTCCATAGGGTCTGATCCTAAAGGCCGCCCAGGGTCTCTTTGAATGCCCGGACCACCTCGGGCAGATTCCCGGCGGACATGATGGCTGAAATCACACCGACCCCGGCCGCGCCCTTCTCTATGCACACGCCCGCATTCCCAGGTGTGATGCCTCCCACTGCGAGAACCGGGATCCCCACAGCCTCGGCAACCTCGGACAGTGCATCGAGCCCCTTTGGGGCGCCGTACCTTCTTTTTGAAGGTGTGTCGAAAACGGGTCCGAAAAGGAGGAAGGAGGCCCCTTGTGCTTCCGCCTCTCTTGCACGCTCCAGGGAATGTGCACTCGCCCCCACAAGGGTCGAAGGAGAAAGCCGGCGAGCCGCATCCACCGGCAGGCCGCTCTCCGTGCAGTGAACGCCGTCCGCACCCACGGCAAGAGCGATGTCTGCCCGGTCATTGATCAGGAGCCTGGCCCCTGCCTGCCGGGTCAGCTCCCTCACCGTGGTTGCCTGATCGTAGAGGGCCCGTCCGGGGAGGTCCTTTTCTCGAAGCTGCACCGCACGAACACCTTCCCCGCATGCATCCTTCACGATTCTCTCGAGAGGCAGGGGGCTGCACAGGGTTCTGTCGGTGATGAGATAAAGCCTGAAATCGATCATCCTGAGAATCTGCCAAGAGCCCAAAGATTAGGGGACAACCTCGTGATCAACGATCCGGCCCCTTGCCGATGATCCCCTCCAGCGGGCTCGATGCCGTGGCATAGAGCTTGCGCGGGATGCGGCCGGCCCGGGAGGCAAGCCGTCCGGCCTCCACGGCGAGACGCATGGCGCGCGCCATCTCCACCGGGTGCTTGGCCTGGGCCACGGCGGTGTTGAGGAGGATGGCGTCGAACCCGAGTTCCATGGCGATGGCCGCGTCCGATGCGGTCCCCACGCCGGCATCCACCACGAGGGGGATATCGATCAATTCCCGGATGATCATCAGGTTGTAGGGGTTCCGGATTCCCATGCCCGAGCCGATGGGCGCGCCGAGAGGCATGACCGCAGCGCATCCCATGTCAGCGAGTTTCCTGCACGTGATCGGGTCATCGTTGCTGTAGGGCATGACCACGAATCCTTCCTTGAGAAGCTCCTGGGCGGCCTTCAGCAGCTCAGGGATGTCCGGGAAGAGGGTCTCGTCGTCACCGATCACCTCGAGCTTGACCCAGTGGGTCCCGAGCGCCTCTCTGGCAAGATGCGCGGTGAGCACGGCCTCCTTTGCGGTATAGCAGCCGGCCGTGTTCGGCAGGATCGCGTACTTCTTCCGGTCAATGAGATTGAGGACGCTCTCCTCGTCCTGGTCTTCGAGATTGACCCTCCGGATCGCCACCGTGACCAGTTCCGTGCCGCTCGCCTCCAGCGCGTCCAACATGATCTGGGGGTTCGGGTAGCGGGAGGATCCCATGATCAACCTTGATGTAAATGTTCGGTCCGCAATCTTCAGCTCGTCCATCCCTTTCAGCTCCGTTTTTCCGGCTACAGTGTTCTCCATGGATGTGGATTCCGCAACAGGCTAGCCACCTTGCACAGCCCGGATGATCTCGAGCCTGTCCCCTTCCCGGAGTTCCCTTTCTTCCCACTTGTCTCTGGGAACCACTGCATCGTTCACCGCCACGGCGATGCCCTGCAGGGGCGCCGACTCCATCATCTGCTCGAGCAGTTGCTTGAGGGTGGCCCCGGCTTCCACCTCGGTATCCTTGCCGTTTACCAGCAAACGCATCTCGAATCTCCGGGTCAATCCATAAGGTGATTCCACACGGGTGTTCCGGTCCTGTGGCAGCCCACCCATGGGATTCTACCAGTTTATGGAACGTTTTTCAGCGGGAAGGAACCGGGTGGGTTTGAAGGGCTCGAAAAACCCGGAGGAGGCGTCTTCAAGGATCAGACCGGAGATTTCATCGGCCGTGGCCGGTGCAAGCAGGATCCCGTGGCGATAGTGCCCGGTGGCGTAATAGAGACCCTGGATCGGGCTCTTTCCCACAATGGGGTTGTGGTCCCGGCTTCCGGGTCGAAGCCCGGCCAGGATCTCTCGGATGGGCAGGTCGTATATGCCCGGCATGGCTTCCCATCCCCTTTCAAGGAGCCGAAAGATCGGGCCGGCGGTGATCGTCGTGTCAAACCCCATCTCTTCTTCCGAGGCCCCCAGGATGACACGGCCGTCCCCCTTTGGCAGGAGGTAGGCATCCGGGGCCCGGACCACATGGGAAAACGTGTACTCCTCGATCTCTTCCAGGGTGATGATCTGCCCTTTGACAGGGCGGACAGGAGGCAGCAGTTCCCTGGGTATGCCTTCGATGCCTTTGGACCAGCAGCCTGCGGCGATCACCACACGGTGGGCTTCCACATCGCCGTCCTCTGTCCGGAGCCCCTGCACCTGTTCATTGTCTACGTGAACCCTGGAGACCGGGCATCCCTCGTTCAGCGTTCCGCCGCGCTTCTGGAATGCGGCCTTGAGCAGCTCCACGAGCCTTCGGTTGTCCACCTGGTGGTCATCCGGTATCCAGATCGCGGAGCTGGCCCTTGGCGATATGAAAGGCTCGATCTCGCGGGCCTCGGTCCCTGTGAGCCATTTTACCGGGAGGCCCAGGTCCTCCCTGAACACATGAAGCCTTCGGAGCCGTTCGGCATCGTCCCTGTCGAGGCCGATGATCAGCGTTCCCCGGGTATCCAGTGCGATCTCGTCGCCCGCATCCTCTGCGAGCTCCTTGAGGAAGCCGGGAAAAAGGCGGAGGCTCTCCCGGCCCAGGGCCAGAAACTCCAGTTCCTCGAAACCAACCTCCGAAAGGGGGGCGAGCATGCCTGCCGCGATCCAGCTGGCCCCCTGTCCGACCCTGTCCTTCTCATACAGGGAAACGGCCGCACCCTTGCGGGCGAGCCGCCACCCTGTGGCAAGCCCGATCACCCCGCCACCCACGATGGCAACAGGTGTCTGAGGGCTGTTTTTCCGGTTGTTTGCCGCCATGAAGGACCCCTTTCCCGAAGAAAGGACAATAGGGGAACCGCTGTCTGCTTGTCAACAAACCCGGCCGGTCATTTCCCCTGGAAAGGCATCAAAGAGGATAGAAGGCAGGACGCCCGGAGATATCGTTCCGGATGAAATGAGATAGATGTTCCCGGAAGAGAATTCGTGTGATCCCTTGAACAAACCCGACGGTTTGACGACAGGTTATCCCTGCTGGTCCTCTCCGGCCAGCTGGAGAGCTTTTTCGGAGAGTTCCCGCCCGGCGTCGCGGCACTCGTCCAGGATCTCCTTTGTGGGGGCGAACTGCACCTCAATGGGATCACGGGAAAGCGCGAATTTCATGTCCTTCAGGTAGCCTTCGATGTCGCGGCAGGCCCCCTTGGACCATCCGTACGACCCAAAGGAGAATCCGGCCTTTCCGCTTGGCTTGAACCCTTTGAGGTAGGCCAGCAGCGCAGCGAGCTGGGGCATGAGGGTCTGGTTGAGGGTTGCAGACCCGAATGCGATGGCTGCAGAGTCCAGGACCTCGGTGGCCAGGTTCGTCAGGTCGTTGTTGCGCACGAAGAAGAGCTTTACGTCGACCCCTGGAATCATCGCACCCTCCAGGACCGCACTGGCCATCTTCTCGGTGCTGTGCCACATGGTATCGTAGATGATCAGGACCTTTGCCTTCCGTCGGCCCTTCACCCAGTCCTGGTAAGCGCTCACGATCTTGTCCACATGGGTCCGCCAGATCACACCGTGACTCGGGGCGATGATGTCAATATCGATTTTGCTAGCCGTGTCCAGCGCTTTCTGGCCCGGCGCCCGGTAGAGCATCACGATATTCGCAAAATAGGCTTTCGCCTCTGCCATGATCACATCCAGGGATTCCTGGTCGTCGAAGCGGCCTCCCGAGGCATAATGCTGCCCAAAAACGTCCATGGAGAACAGGAGCTTTTCCTCTTTTACATAGGTCATCATGGATTCCGGCCAGTGCACCATGGGTGTGTTGACAAAGGTCAGGGTCCTTTTCCCGAGTGAAAGGGTCTCCCCGTCCTTGACGATCTGAACGTTCCATCCCTCGGTGTCATAATACATGCCCAGGTACTTCAGGCACTTGTCGTTGCAGACGAGGACTGCGTTGGGGCAGGCTTTCATGACCTCGGGAAGCGCGCCCGAATGGTCCGGCTCCGCGTGGTTGCAAACGATGTAATCGATCTTGGAAAGGTCTGTCCGCGACTGGATGTTCTGCAGGAGGTTCTGCGCAAAAGGCCTCTTCACCGTGTCGATCAGCGCCGTCTTCTCGTCCTGAACGAGATAGGCGTTGTAGGTTGACCCTCGATCCGTTTTGTAACTGTGAAAATCTCGAACGTTCCAATCCACAAAACCTATCCAGTCGATTCCTTCGCAGAGTTGCATGTGCCTAGCTCCTTCGTTTCAAGTGTGATCTGTCAAATCCCCTGAATCATTACATTCCGACACACATGTTTCATGATAAAGAAGCAGCCCGGGTCTCGGTGCCGCTGTATTCCCGGAAGCCGGGAGGAAGGGGGTTCAAGTTGAATGACCAGGAATTTAGGTGAAGGTTCGAGTCAGAGTCAAGGGGTGCCCTGCGGCACCTGGTTAAAACATTGGATGCGCCTGCCCCTTCTTTTGTTCCACAACCCCGGTGGCTACCTGAGTGCCGGATCTCGATAAAAACGCTTGAGCCTGGAAGGAGGAACACCAAGGTGGTACAGGAAGACGAGAATCGTGTTCCGTATCTGCTGCCTTGCCACGCCGTGGGTGATGAACCTCCTTGCCGCGCTCACCACCGGGGTGCGGATCTTGAGAAACCCGCCCATGTTTCTGAGCCGCTGCTGGATTTCAATGTCCTCCATGATCGGGATGTCCCTGAAGCCCCCGATACGCTCGAAGGTTCGCCGGCGCACGAACAGCCCCTGGTCGCCGTAGGTGAAAAGCATGTGATTGATCCGGCTGAAGAAACAGATGGCGCGAAGCAGGGGGGTCTGCCGGTCAAACCCCAGACAAAAACTCCCCCCGATGATTTCTCCGGATGAGAATGCCGAACGGATCAGTTCCAAACCGTTGGGCGGCAGGCGGGTGTCCGCGTGCAGGAAGAGGAGGATTTCCCCCTTTGCTAGCACGGCTCCGGCGTTCATCTGACTGGCTCGTCCCCTTGCTCCCTCCACACACCTCACCGCAGGGAACCCCTTCACGATCTCCAGGGTCCCGTCTTCGCTTCCCCCATCAGACACAACGACCTCGAAACCGCCTTGCTGTTCCATCAAGGCGTTGAGAGAGGAGGCGATGAAGTCGGCCTCATTCAGGCTTGGAATGATAATGGAAATCATTTCGAATCACGATAATCGGCTCTGTTCGTTGTTCCGTATCGAGCCCTTGTATGATGAAGGCCTTCCTGTCCCGGCCTATTCAACCCTGCCTCCAAAAGCGAAGATCGTCCCCTGAATGATGGGCGTGATGGCCGCGATCTGCTCGAACGTGAAGTAGGCGCCGCGTATCCTGTGGGTGCTTTTTCGATATTCCCGTGCGTGTTCTTCTGACCAGAAGAATACACACTTCTGTCAGAACGCGTGGATGATGCTCGGGTCCTCCAGCGCGTAGAGGTCCACATCCGGTACAAAGACGAGGGGATCCGCCCCCTGCTCCCTGACGCTGTATTTGAGCTCACTGTCTATTTCCACGTGCATCTGCCGGGAGCAGTGAGCGCATTCCGTCCCCACCAGGACCGAAAGGGGCTCTCCACGCAATTGCCCTTGCACGAAGGGCGACGCAAACGCGTCGGCCGCTCAGGCCGCGTAGAGCTGTTCCCCCGTGCTGAACGTGAGGTGGTGCGGCGTGGGTTCAACGGTCACCGGATACGCCCAGACGACTTCCCCTTCACGGTTTCGGTAGAGGAACGTCATGTGCGCTTCCATCTCTGCCAGGATCTCGGGAACGCGTTCCGCGGGCATTCCCAGGTTGTCGGCGATGAATCCCGGCGATAGGGGTTGCCCGGCACGGGGAAGCTCCCTGACGACAAAATGATGAACCGTCCGATGTTCATCGGTCATGAACCCGGTTTCGGCATCGATTTTCTTCTTCATTCTGTGAATCTGTTTCTTCCAGAGGGTCGGCGGAACCTGGAGCATGATCCTCCAGAATCCGCTCATGAGCTTGTTGCTCATGGCATGTCTCCCCTTGTTGAGAATCGCAGTACAACAAAGCCAAGTACAGCAGAAAGGATGGACGCTGCAAAGATACCCACCTTGGAGTACATGAGCATCTGAGGGTCTTCAAAGGCCAGGCCGTTGATGAACAGGGCCATGGTGAAGCCGATCCCAGCCAGACAGGCTACTCCAGCGATCATGGTCCAGGTAACCCCCTTTGGAATCTCCGCGAGGCCGAGTCTGGCGGCACACCATGAAAAGAGAAAGATTCCCACAGGCTTTCCGAGCAAGAGCCCGAGGAAGACGCCCATGGGTAACGGATTGGAAATCAACATCGTCAGGTTCACATCCGTGAGATGAACACCTGCATTGGCAAAGGCAAAGACAGGGATCACGACGAAGCTGATCCAGGGATGGAGGTCATGAACAAGCCGGTTCAGGGGGGAGATGGCGCGCGTGATGTCCCGGGCTTCCTTCACCAGATCCGGGGCGCTCTCCGGGTGGACGAGTTCCTGGTCATGATCTACCCGTACGGACTGAACAACCTTGTCGGTGAGTCTTTGCAGGGAGTCGGCAAGAACCGGTGGCCGGACCCAGTTTTCAAGGGGTGTGAGAAGCCCCAGAAGGACGCCGGAGATGGTGGGGTGAATGCCGGACTTGAGGAACGAAAGCCACACCAGGAAACCCACGGCGCCGCTGACCCAGATTCGCCGCACGCCGATGTACCGGACAAGGACCATGAGGCCGAAAGAGAGGGCCGCTGCACCCAGGGCCAGGCCGGAAAGCTGCTCGGTGTAGAAGAAGGCGATCACCAGGACCGCGCCCAGGTCGTCCACGATGGCCAGGGCGAGAAGAAAGACCTTGAGCGAGACAGGCAGGCTCCGGGTGAGGAGTACCAGGATCCCCACGGCAAAGGCGATGTCCGTGGCCATGGGAATGCCCCAGCCCTTTGCGCCGGGTTCGCCGAGATTGAACAGGAGAAAGATGGCCGCCGGAAGGATCATCCCGCCCAGGGCCGCGGCAATGGGCAGAACCGCCTTCTTGGGTGTGGAGAGCTCGCCGATGGTGAGCTCCCTTTTGATCTCCATCCCGATGAAAAAGAAGAACAGGGTCATGAGGGCGTCGTTGATCCAGTGAACCAGGGTGTTGTCCAGGACAAAAGATCCGATCTGGAGCTTGCATCGCATGTGAATGAGATGGTGGTACGATTCCCACCAGGGGGAGTTGGCCCAGATCAGTGCGGCACCCGTGCTGAGCAGGAGAAGGATGCCCCCCGCGGACTCGGTCCGGAGGAACTGCTCCACCGGATAGGCAAGGTACTGAACCGCTTTTGCAACCGTGTGGTCAGGGCCTGACTCGATGTCGTTTTTCGTGTCTTTCATGGTCCTTCCTGAGGTGCAAGTCTCTACATCAACCAGCCTGCGGCACTCCGGGCGATATCCAGGAACGGCGCAGGATAGATCCCTGCCGTGACCAGCAGGGCGATCATGCCCCATGTCAGCAGCTTGGTGGCCAAGGAGAGCTGAAGCGGGGGCAAGGCTTCATCCCCTTCCAGGAGGTAGGCGGCCCGGATGATCATGAGGTAATAGTAGAGCGAGATGACCACGTTGAACATAGCGATGAAGACCAGGGCAAGGTGTCCCTGCTCGATGGCCGCAAGAAAGATCACGAGCTTGCCTGTGAAGCCCATCGTGGGTGGGATGCCGGCCAGGCTGAAGGCGCTCACCATGAGGGCCAGTGCCAGAAGGGGGGAGCGATGATGGAGCCCGGCAAGTTGATCGATCCGAAGGTTGTCCCCGCCGGAGGCCACCTTCACCACCACGAGGAAGAAGGTGAACTGCATCACCATGTATGCCAGGGCATAGAAGAGGGTCCCGGTGAAGCCGTCCCGGCTCATGCAGAGGATCCCGATCAGGATGTAGCCCGCATGGGCGATGCTCGAATAGGCCAGAAGCCGCTTCAGGTCCTTCTGAACGATGGCCACAAGGTTCCCCAGGGTCATGGAGACAACGGACAGGGTCACCAGGATGTGGGTGAGGAAGGAGCTCTGGCCGCCCACGAGCGAGACCATGC
>CAZSUQ010000002.1:0-27958 GCA_964609935.1 uncultured Thermodesulfobacteriota bacterium
AGAAGAACCCGTCACATGTGGCGCAGGCAGAAACGCCCCTTCCGAGAAATCGTTCCTCTGAGGGCAGTCCAAGAAACCTTGCAGACGCTCCGCTCGCAACAATGAGGCACTGGGTCGTGTACCGGTTCCTGTCTGTTTTTATGGTAAAGGGTGGGGAGTCCAAATCTGCCTGGAGCACCTCTTCGTTCAGGCAACGGGCTCCGAACCGCTTGGCTTGCTGCCGCATCTGCTCCATCAGATCCGGCCCCTGGATCCCCATGGGGAACCCGGGAAAATTCTCCACCTCCGTTGTCATCGTCAGCTGGCCTCCAGGCTGATTTCCCTCCAGGACGAGAGGCTCGAGGTTCGCTCTGGCGGTATAGACGGCAGCGGTCAGGCCGGCAGGCCCGCTTCCCATGATGATAACCTTTTCTTCATGAAGCTTTTCTTCCATGATCGTATCCTTTGCTGGTCATTCCCCCTGAAACAGTGCAAGAACGTCCTGGTTCCTGGAAAGGTCCGGGTTCTCCTTGACAAAGGTGGGAATGTACCCGGTGGCAAGAAAATTGCCTAGAATCAACCCTTCCCCATCCACACCCGTTCTTTCGAAACGAAAGATCTCTTCCACCTGGATCGTTTCTTCCGCTGATCCCCCCTTCAACACCTCGCAAACGCTTGTCACCTTTCTCTGTCCGTCGGACAGGCGGGAGCAAAAGATGACCGTATCGATCCCGGCGGCAATCTGGAGGCGGACGGTTTCCGGGCTCACCTGGAGCTCGCTCAGGCTCACCATGGCTTCCAGCCGCGCAAAGAGGTCCCATGGCGAATTGGCATGTGCCGTGCTGAGAGAGCCGTCATGCCCGGTATTCATGGCTTGGAGCATATCCATGGTTTCCGTTCCCCTGCACTCCCCCACAATGATCCGGTCAGGTCTCATGTGGAGAGCATTCCGAAAGAGCGTGCGGATGGGGACCTCTCCCGTTCCCTGGAGGTTTGGCGGGCGGGCTTCGAGCCGGATCAAGTGGCGCTGGGGCAACCGGAGCTCGGCCACGTCCTCGATGGTGACGATCCTCTCCTCTCCGGGAATGGCGTTCCCCAGAAGGTTCAGTATGGTGGTCTTCCCCGAGCTCGTCCTGCCCGCAATCATGACATTCTCCCGTTCACGCACGAGCAGGCCCAAAAAGACCGCCATGGGCCTTGAAAGCGTCCCGTTTTGTACAAGAATGTCTTCCGAAAAGCGGAACTCGGGGAACTTTCGCACCGTGATCACCGGACCGTCCAGTGCCAAGGGCGGGATAATGATATTGACGCGGGCGCCGTCCGGCAGCCTGGCATCCACCATGGGGCTCGATTCGTCCACGCGCCTGCCGATGGGTTGCACGATCCGGTCGATGACCTCTCTCACCTCATCGTTCGATTTGAAGGTCTCTTGTGAAGAGTAGATCTTCCCCTGTTTTTCATAGTAGATGTCGACCCCGTTCACCATGACCTCGCTCACCGACGGATCCCGCAGATATCCTTCCAGCAAACCCAGCCCGAGCACGTCGTCCACAATGGATTCCAGAAGGTCCCTGCGCTTCACCCAGTCAGGAATCTCTGCGAGTCGCTCCTTGAAGAGCCGGTCCAGGAGGCCCCTGACCAGGAGCCGGTTTTCCTGGCTCCTGAAGGAGAGGCTTATGCCCTGGGCAAGGCACCGGCTCTGCAGTTCCATTTTCAGTTTGGTTTTTAATTTCTGGTATTGTTTGCCTCGATCCGTGTCTGGCAGGCCGGCTCTCTCTTCAGGCGGCTCCTGCGCTCGGGCCCTTGTGTCTTCCCTTTCCCTGCTGGGGCCCTCTTCTTCGACCTGAGAAAAGGTGGGGGGAGGTTCCTTTGAATGGGGTCTCTCTTTTTGCCAGTACAGCTTGTGAATGCGCAGAACCCGCTTTTGGATCATGGAGACATCTTTGCCATCCTTCCTGGCCTCTGCGAGGAGAGTCTCCCATTCCTCGAGCGCCCGTCCAAAGGCCCTCTCCTGTTCAAAGAGCACGGCGCGCTGGATGCGGTTGCGGTATTGCGGACCGAGCTTGTCCACAAAGTTCTTCAAATCGTTTCCTTTGATCGCCATGGCTGCCTCGCCTCCGGGGGTTTTTATCTTCCTATCGGATCAACCCAAATAGGTCAACCTTTCTGGGCGTTCCCTTGTAAATCCAATCCAAAATCGATATCAATGAAGGTCGGTTTCAAGACCCCTCTCGCCGAGAAAGAGGAGGAGAAAATGCCACACGTTGGACTGGTTCGAGATGCCGTGTACCAGGAACACATCACTTCCGATTACCACCCGGAACATCCGGACCGCCTCAGGGCCATCGATGCCATGCTGGAAGAGGAGGAGATGAAAGACCGGTTCCAGCTCCTTGAGCCCAGAGAGGCCACCGCCGAGGAGATTCTACGGGTTCATACAGAGCCCTATTACAAACGGATCGAATCCACACGCGGCTGCGGGCACGCGCAGCTGGACCCGGACACCCACGTTTCTTCAGAGTCCTACAGGGTCGCCAAGCTCGCTGCAGGCGGGCTCTGTGTACTTGTGGATGCCGTCTTCTCCGGGGAGATTCAGAACGGCTTTGCCCTGATTCGGCCACCGGGCCATCATGCGGAAGCCGACAGGGGCATGGGATTCTGCATTTACAACAACGTTGCGGTTGCCGCCCGCTACGCCCAGGACAGGGGGGTTGCCAAGAAGGTATTGATCATCGACTGGGACCTTCACCACGGCAACGGAACCCAACACAGCTTTTCCGAAGATCCCACGATCCTGTACTTTTCCACCCATCAGTTCCCCTTTTACCCCGGCACAGGAAGTGCGGAAGAGGTGGGGAGAAACGATGGGGCGGGATATACCGTGAATGTCCCCCTTCCAGGGGGCCAGGGAGAAGCGGATTTCCTCCGGATCTTTCAGGCGATCCTGGAACCCATCGCGGACTCGTTTCGTCCCGACCTTCTCCTTGTTTCCGCAGGATTCGACATCTATGAGCAGGATCCCCTCGGCAGCATGCGCGTCACGGAGACCGGCTTCGGTTCCATGGCTCAATCCCTGATGAAACTGGCTGAAAAGCACTGTCAGGGGAGGATCCTGTTCACCCTGGAAGGCGGGTACCACCTGGATGGGCAGGCAAAGGGCGTGAAGAGTGTCCTGAATGCGTTGACAGGTCCATCCCTTCCACCTCAGGACAAAGGGCCCGCTTCCGGCACCACAGAAAGGATCCTGGACCACGTCCGCACAACGCAACGTCCCTTCTGGAAGCTGTAAAACAACGAGCCGGAACCTGCCGGAGGTTATTCATCCAGGAAGGAGTATTGCGCGCACAGCTTGAACGGTTTGTCCTGCCTTGGAATCTTCCGCGGCCGGGAGCGAAGGATCTTCTTCATCGCGTCCATCACGCCGGATATCTCATGCCCTTCCTTCGATTCGAGGAGGGGACGAAGATCCACGTTCTTTTCGGTCAGGAAGCAGGGGGTCAACAGGCCGTCCGTTGTGAGGATGATGCGAGCGCACCGGTCGCACCGGTGCCCTTTCAGAGGATTGACGAAGCGGATGATCCCCTTTTCCACGCCTCCTGCCATGTATCCGTCTTCGAACCGATAGACATCGCCATCGATGTGCGGAACCTTCAAGGGGAAAAGCTTCTGGAAGTTGTCTATTTCTTCACGAATCTTCTTCAGGGGATGGTGAAGATCGCCTCGGTTGGATTTGATCTCCGCCGCATCGTGCGCCCTGTATTCAAGAAACACGACCTCGTAGGAATGCTCTTTTGTCAGCAGGGCAAAGTCGATGATTTCCTTGTTGTTGAATCCCTTGAGGATCTGCGTATACACCTTGATCCGATCGAACCCGGCATCTTCGGCAGCCTTGAGCCCTGCGTAAACCCGGTAGAGATGGTCCCCCCTCGTGATCTTCATGTACTTTTCGAAGTTCAGCGAGTCCATGTGCACCCCGATCTCCCGAAGACCGAGGTTCCTGAGCTCCGCAGCATGATCCTTCAGCACCACGGCATTGGTCATGAGGCTGACCCGTTTGACCTGGGGGATTCGGGTCACTTCCTCCAGAAAGGGATAGAGCCATTTCTTTGTAAGCGGCTCCCCGCCACGCAGATCAATGTTTACAACCCCCTGGGCGATCAGGGCGCGCACAAGGCGAAGCAATTCACCGTGTTTGAGCCCTTTCTTCCTCTTCAGCTTCTTGGTCTGAAGCTCCGGCACACAATAGATGCACGACAGGTTGCACCCATCGGTAACCAGCAACTTCAGCGTATCCATGGTCTTTCTCTTGCTCGGCATGGGCTATCCATCTCTCTTACATTGGAGATTTCCGGACCGTGGTGAAGAATCGGCCTCTGTGGAACGAACAGAACCTTTAAGAAATCATGCTTGAAGGAGAAAAACTTTACAAGGGGAGTCGCATTTCTTTCAATGAGCCCGTCTTTTTTCTGCGGCTCACCCGCTGGATTCTTCCGGGATCGGAAGGGGGCCATGGGGTTCCAGTTCCTCCTCCTGGAAAAAATCCACCTCACCCTCTTCCCAGTCGTCCTCCGCTGACGTGCGGGGTTCCGTGTCCTCCAGAAAGCACTCCAGCCGTGTTCGTTCCGAACGCGGCGTGGCCAGCAGGCCGGTGTTCGTGTCGACCTTTACGAACACAATGCCCGTGGGCACGGGAAAGGGTGCGCCCACACCGCCCTCCAAGACACGCTGCATATAGTAAAGCCAGACGGGGGCGGCAACCCTTCCACCGGATTCCCGGTCCCCAAGGCTCTTCGGCTGATCGTAACCCATCCAGACACCCACGATCTTTTCCGCTGTGAACCCAATAAACCATGCATCCCTGAAGTCGTTCGTTGTCCCTGTCTTTCCTGCACAGGGAACCCCAAGGGACCGGACCGCCCTCCCGGTTCCCTCCTTGACCACGCTTTCCATCAGGTTCGTCATGAGATAGGCGGTCTGCGGGCTGATCGCCTCCTGAGAACTGGGTTCGTGTTCTTCGAGCACGTTGCCCTGATCATCGATGATCCGGCGTATGAACAGCGCATCCGGCCGTACACCCCCGCATGCAAACGTGGCATAGGCCTCCACCAGTTCCAGCAGCCTAGATTCCGAACTTCCCAGAGCAAGGGAAAGGTCGGGAGCAAGCGTGGACCGTATCCCGAGTTTCTTGATATACCGCATGGCGTAGGTGATCCCCATGTCCCTGAGGATCTTGATGGTCACCACGTTTCTCGAGTGTGTCAGGGCGTCCCGAAGGGTCGTGGGCCCCACAAAGCGCCTGGAGTAATTCTTCGGTTTCCACTTTTCTTCGAGAACGGGGTCGTTAAACACGATGGGGGAGTCCACCACGATGCTTGCGGGCGTGTACCCCTTGTCGAGGGCCGCCGCGTAGATGAAAGGCTTCACGGCGCTCCCCGGCTGCCGTTTTGCATGGATGGCCCGGTTGAACTGGCTCGTCTGGAAATCGACCCCTCCGACCATGGCCCGGATGGTTCCATCCGGCAGGTCCATGGCAAGGAGGGCCCCCTGCAGGGGGTGCTTTGTGGATTCCGCCCCCTCTTCCTCCGGATGCCGTTTTGCGTACTGCTCCACGCCATAGCGAAGCGCTTCCCGCGCAATGCGCTGATCCTCCTTGTGCAGGGTGGTGTAAACGTGCAGCCCGCCGCAAAAGGTTTTGTCCTTCCCGTAATGTTCAAGCAGGTACTCCCTCACGTACTCCACAAAATAGGGTGCGTATGCTCGATTGACGTCCTTTGCCGGTTGAACGACAATCTGCATCTCCAGGGCAAGTCGCCTCTCCTCTTCATTGATCATCCCTTCACCAAGCATCTGGTCCAGGACATAGATCTGTCTCTGCCTTGCCCGTTCCGGGTGCCTGGCCGGAGAATAGCGGGACGGGGCCTGGGGCAGGCCGGCCAGGAGTGCTGCCTTCGCAAGGTCCACCTCACGAACATCGTGGCCAAAATAGTTCTTCGCCGCTGTCTGCACCCCGTATGCACCGTGGCCAAAATAGATCTGGTTTAGGTAGAGAAAGAGGATCTCGTCCTTGGAAAGGGATCGTTCCAGCATGTAGGCGAGAATGGCTTCCCTGGCCTTTCTCTTCAGGCTTCTTTCAGGCGTCAGCAGGAGGGATTTCACCACCTGCTGGGTGATCGTGCTGCCACCCTGGACGATCTCCCCGGCTCGAATGTTCTTGATCAGGGCCCGAAGGATCCCAAAGAAATCGAGACCTTCATGATGGTAGAAATTCGCATCCTCGGCAGCGATGATCGCATCGCGAAGCACATCAGGGACCTGGTCCAGGGGCACGAGTTCCCGTTTTTCAATGAAAAACTCACCGATGATCTCCCCATCTTCGTCATAGACACGGCTCAGGACGCAGGGGCGGTAATCCCTCAACGTGGAGATGTTCGGCAGATCCTTGGTGAAGGTCCTGTAAAGCAGCCCCGCGGCCAGAACGGCCAGGACCATCAGCACGGCGCACGCGACAAGAAGGAATCGAAGAATTTTGCCTTTTGTTTTCATGAGCTTCTGAATACCAATCATCCAGGCTGAAAATCAAGCCTCCCTTTTTACATCCAAGCGGTCCCGCAGGCCGTCCCCCAGGAAGTTCAGCCCGAACACAACGGTCATGATCGCGATGCCCGGCCCCAGGGTCAGATGAGGCGCCACCAGGAGAAACTGGCGCCCCTCGTTCAGCATGCTCCCCCAGCTTGGGGTGGGCGGTTGTACACCCAACCCCAGGAAGCTCAATCCCGCTTCCCCAAGGATCGCCCCTGCGATTCCAAAGGTGGCCTCCACGATGAGCGGAGCCAGGATATTCGGCAGGATGTGCCGATACAGCACCCGCCCGTCACGAACGCCCAGTGATCGTGCGGCCTGAACAAACTCGGCATCCCGAAGAGAGAGTACCTGGGCCCGCACGATACGCGCATAGCCGACCCAGCCCATCACACAAAGAGCCAGGATCACGTTCCGCAGGCTGGGACCGAGGATGGCGGTGAAAGCAATCGCCAGCAGGATGCCGGGGAACGCGAGGAGAATGTCCACCAGTCTCATGATTCCCTCGTCGACCACGCCTCGATAATACCCGGCAAGGAATCCCATGATCGTACCCAGCACGAGGGAGACCCCCACCGTGGAAAAGCCCACCATCACTGAGATGCGGGCACCGTAGAGGATACGGCTCAGAATATCCCGGCCCAGGGGGTCCTGGCCGAGCAGGTGGGCCCGCGTGGGGGACCCGAGGGACGCTTCCAGGTTGATGTCCGTGGGGCTGTAAGGGGAGATCCAGGGCGCCAGCAGGGCTACGACCACCAGGACGGCGAGGATCAGGAAGCCCAGGTACATGGGCCTGAATCCCTTGCCCCCCCTTCTCTTTCCCTTTTCCCTCTTTCGGAGTTCTGCCAATGGAAGCCCTCGCCCTCGGCAACCGGGCCTGGTACAGGCCGGCTAGGGTTGTTTTTCGTACTGGATCCGCGGATCCACAATCGCATAGACCACATCGGTAACCAGGTTTACCAGGACATAGCTCAGGGAGATCATCAGCACACATCCCTGAACGACCGGGTAGTCCCGCGTCTGGATGGCGTGAATCAACAGCGTTCCCAGGCCGGGCCAGGAAAAGATCGTCTCTGTGATAATGGTACCCGCCAGGAGGGCGCCGAACTGCAGCCCCACAATCGTCAGAACAGGGAGCATGGCATTCCGAAGGACATGCTTGAGGATCACGGCCCGCTCGGAAAGCCCCTTGGCCCTTGCCGTAATCACGTAATCCTCCCGGAGGACCTCCAGGACCGAAGAGCGTGTCATCCTGGCAACAATGGCAGCCATGGATGCGCCCAGTGTCAGAGCGGGCAGGAGGATGTGCTCGATCCCGCCCCTTCCCGACACCGGAAGCCAGCCCAGATGGATGGAAAAGACGAGAATCAACAAAGGGCCCAGCCAGAAATTCGGCATGGAAACGCCCAGCAGAGCCAGAAACATGGTGGAGTGATCCACCAGGGAGTACTGCCGGATGCCGCTGAGAATCCCGGCGGGCAGGGAAATGAGGAGGGAGACCGCCATGGCGGCCAGCGTCAGCTGGAGCGTAGCCGGGTAGCGTTCGAGGATCAACCCGAGGACGGGCTCGCGTTGATGCAGAGACCGGCCGAGGTCTCCACGGCAAAGCCCTGCGAGGAAGCTCCCGTACTGGACGAGTACGGGCCGATCCAGGC
The DNA here is from genome assembly GCA_964609935.1 of uncultured Thermodesulfobacteriota bacterium. Taxonomy (GTDB): domain Bacteria; phylum Desulfobacterota; class DSWW01; order DSWW01; family DSWW01; genus CAYTRL01. The sequence goes on from CAZSUQ010000002.1 coordinate 8,214, forward strand.
CGAGTTCCTTTCGGAGGGCCTCCCTGTCGGCCTGGAGGGCCGACTCTCCCAACATGACCTCCACCGGATCTCCCGGGATGAGATGAATCAGGAGAAAGACCAGTGTCACCACACCCCATACCGTGGGCATGACGAGCAGAAGCCTTCGGAGAAGAAAGGAGCGCATTATTTCACCCAAACATCCTTCAACGAGATCAGACTGCCGTCAGGGTAAAGCACAAAGTCCTGGATGCGCCGGTCCATGACCACCACGTTGACGGAATACCACAGGCTGACATAGGGGAGATCCCTGGCAAGGATCTGTTGCACCTCACCGTAGATCCGCTTGCGTTCGTTCCGGTCCTGTACGACCCTCCCCTGTTTCAGGAGTTTGTCCACCCCCGGGTTCCTGTATCGGCCCCGGTTGGCTCCGTTGGGAGGGAAGTTCTTGGAGTCGAACAGATAAGAGTAGATGTCCGGGTCCGTGATGCCCACCCAGGTTAACGTATAGGTCTGGAAATTCCCCTTCTTGATGTCCGCGTAAAAGGTTCCCCACTCATAGGAACGGATCCCCATCTCGATGCCCACGGCAAGGAGCTGGCTCTGAATCGCCTCCCCGATCCTTCGGCGAAGCTCGTTCTGTGACGTCTTGTAGGACAGAGAGAACCGTACCCGCGGTCCCGCCCCGTCCGGATCCGGGAAGCCCGCTCGATCCAGCAGCCTACTGGCCTTTTCCGGGTCATAAGGAAAGGTCATTGCCTCGGAATCGTAGGCCCAGTTGAGCGGGGAGAGGACACCGGTGGCCGGAACGGCAAGGCCTCCCAGCAGATGTTCAATGATGGACTCCCTGTCGATGGCATGCGCGATGGCCTGCCTCACCGCGAGCTTCCCCAAAACAGGGTCCTGCAGGTTGAACCCCAGGTAGGAATAGTTCGTTCCCTGGCACTTCCGCACCACGAAGCGTGGGTCCTGCTCCAGGGTTCGAAGCACCTCGTGTTCGATCTCGTTCTCAAGAAGATGTACGGTCCCCTTTTTCAACTCCAGGATCCGGACCGTATTGTCCGGAACGATCTTGAATCGCAGCTCCCGGATCCCCGGAGGGGCCTCAAAGTAGTCCGGGTTCGCCTTCAAGCGGATCTCCGCCCCCTGTTCCCTGGAAGAGAATCGAAAAGGTCCGGAACCCACAGGATGTTTGCTCGGATCCTCCCGGGGTCGGCTGTCAAAAGGCCTGGGAAGGATGCCCACGTCCAGGTTGACGAGAAAGGAGGCATAAGGCTCCTTCAGGCGAAACACAACCGTGTAGGGGTCCGGGCATTCAATGGAGGAGACCCTTTGATAGGATCCGCTCATGGGGGATCCCAGGGAAGAATCGAGGAGGCTCTGGAAGGTGTATTGAACGTCCCTTGCATCCAGGGTCCGTCCATCGTGAAAACGGACCCCTTTGCGAAGGCGGAAGCAATAGGTTGTGGGGTCCGGTTGCTCCCATTCCTCCACCAGGTCCTTCACCGGTTCCCCGTTCTCGTCCTTTCGGAACAAGCGGTTGAAGATGAGGTCATTGATCCTCGAGGAAGCCGCGTCCGTGGAAAACCTCGGATCCAGGTTGGTGGGGTTGCTCTCCAGCCCCACGATCAGAACACCTTTCTTCAGATTGTCCTCCTGTTGGCAGCCCACCAGCAAAAGGATGACCAGGAGGGTTCGTATTCGCATGAGCAGATCCGTTCAAGGTTGCGCGGGTTTCGTATCTCTCGAAAACGAGGCACATTGTAACCGGAATCCGGGCATTAGCAAAGATCACGGCCTTTCCGTGAACAACGATTCCAGCTTCAACGGAAGGATGGGAAGGAAAATCGGACACGTTTATTCTGTTCTGGGGTTTTGTTATAATCCTTCATTTCTTACGAATCGGATTGAAGAAAATGGGTACAGGGGTTTTTCCTGAAACGCAGCAAAGGAGCTAGGAGATGAAGAAGGACACAGACATTGTCATCATCGGCGCGGCGAGAACGCCCATCGGCCGTTTCGGCGGGGCCTTGAGCACACTGAGAGCCTATGAACTGGCCGGGGTGGCCATGAAAGCAGCCGTGGAAAGGGCGGGCGTGGACGCTCAGTTGCTCTCGGATGTCATCCTGGGGGACTGCGTTCAGTGCCCGGATGAAGCCAATACGGCCCGGACCGCCGCCCTGGGCATCGGCATCCCTGTGGAGGTGCCGGCGGTGACCGTACAACGTCAGTGCTCTTCCGCCATGCAGGCGATCATCTTTGCCTCCCAGCAGATCCGTTGCGGGGATTCGGAGATCGTTCTGGCCGGAGGGGTGGAGTCCATGAGCTCAGCTCCTTATGTCCTTCCCACCGCCCGCTGGGGAGCAAGGCTCCAGCATGGTCACATGATGGATTCCATGTGGGAGATGCTCCATTCCGGATCCAACCTGCTGGAGAACGGTAAGGGTTATATCATGGGACAGACAGCGGAAAACCTCGCGGAAAAATATGAGATCTCCCGTGAAGAGCAGGACGTGGTCTCCCTGAAGTCCCACAATTGCGCCGAGGCCGCCACCACGGCCGGCAGGTTTGCCGATGAGATCGTTCCTGTGGAGGTGAAAGGGAAGAGGGGGAAGGTCACCGTGGTGGACAAGGACGAGCACACCCGTTTCGGCCTGAAGATGGAAGACCTGAGCAAGCTCAAAACGGTCTTCAGGAAGGATGGGACCGTGACCGCGGGCAACTCATCGGGCCTCAACGACGGGGCCGCAGCGGTGGTGGTCACGTCAAGGGCCAAGGCGAACGAGATCGGGGCGACCCCCCTGGCCCGCATCGTTGAAACCGCTGTTGCCGGTGTGGATCCCCGGTACATGGGATACGGTCCGGTTCCTGCGACGCAAAAGGTGCTGCAGAAGGCCGGCCTCAACCTGGATGATATCGGACTCGTTGAGCTGAACGAGGCCTTTGCCGCCCAGTACCTGGCCTGTGAAAAGGGCCTTGGTTTGAACCGGGAAATCACGAACGTCAACGGGTCCGGGATCGGCCTCGGGCACCCTGTGGGAGCCACGGGTTGCAGGATCCTGATCAGCCTCCTGAACGAGATGAAGCGAAGGGGGACTTCGCTGGGACTGGCCACCCTCTGCGTGGGCGGCGGCATGGGCGCTTCCACCATCCTGGAGGTGGAGTAACCTTTACAGGCATTCCATCCTAGAGAAATGAACCGGGAACAATTCGTTGACTGCCGCGGGCTGAACATCCACATCATGGAATGGGGTCCGCCGGACAGACCGACCCTCTTGCTCCACCACGGATTCCTCGACCATGCCCGGTCCTGGGATCCGGTTGCTGCGCAACTCTCCCAGGGCTATCGCGTCCTCGCCCTGGATGCCAGGGGCCACGGCGACAGCGACTGGATCAGCGGCGGCGGCTACTATTTCTTTCAAGATTACGTATCCGACGTAGCGGACGTGGTGGACAGGCTGGTCAAAGGCCCGCTCGTGCTCGTGGGCCATTCCATGGGCGGCATGGTCTGCAGCCTTTACGCCGGGACCTTCCCGGACAGGGTGTCAGGGCTTGTGAGCATTGAAGGCGCGGGCCCTCCGGGCCTGGATCCGTCGGATGCCCCGGCGCTCATGGAGGGATGGATCTCGGGTGTCAGGAAGGCAAGGAGCAAAGCGGAGCGGCCGTTCTCATCGGTGGAAGAGGCCGCTCAAAGGCTCAGGGCTTACAACCCCGGGATCTCGGAAGCCTTCTCTCTCCACCTGGCGGAACACGGGACGAGACCCACGGAAAACGGAAAGGGACGACGCTGGAAATTCGACCCCCTGCATCGCACCCGCGGTCCGCAGCCCTTCTACGTGAAACAGGCTCGAGCGTTCTGGGCTCGAATCTCCTCGCCCACGCTCATCGTCCATGGCGAATCGAGTCCCATGAAGTGGGACCCATCCGAGCAACGTGAAGACATTTCCGGTGCTCGAACCGCTGTCATCCCCCAGGCCGGACATATGGTGCATCACGACCAGCCCGAAAGGCTGACAACAGCCATCCTTTCGTTCCTGAAGGAAAACGGAATTTAGCCCGCATATTGGATGAACCTTCGTTTCGAGAGCGGTGGAAGGCTTCATGCTAAATGCAGGCTAGCGGCCTGAAAAGGAATGACCGTTATGTCTCGCAGGCCGCGCTCGACTTGTTGCCTGCTGTTCCGGACTCACTCTCCGGCTTGCCGGCGTTACGCCTTCGACGGTCCCGGGCGAGAAAAAAGGAAGGTCTTGAGCAACCCGGTCCAGAATTCCCGGTGGGGATGAAGGGATAGGGATTCCGTGGCTTCCCTTTCCTTGCTCCTGCTCAATACCCCCCTTCCCTTCAACTCTTCGATGATCTCCTGAACCGTTTCATGATCGAACTCCGGGTGGCCCTGCAGGCAAAGGACACTCTGGCCCACGGCAAACATCTCATGCCGGATGGAGTCGCTGGTTACGAGATGAACAGCACCCGGAGGCAGCGCCACCACCGTGTCCTGATGGGATTTCAGGATGCGCAGACGGTTCGGTGCCCCCCGGAAGGGGGCGTCCGCCTCGCCAGACGGCGTGGGAAAGACCTCTCTCACCCCGATGGTCCACCCTTGTTCATTGGGACGGACTTCACCGCCCAGCGCCTTGGCAACCACCTGATGCCCGAAACAGATGCCCACCAACGGCAATTCCAACTCGTGGATCCAGCGGATGAGGCGTTCCAGCGAACGGATCCATGGAAGATTCTCGTACACGGACGCGCGGCTCCCGGTAATGACAAACCCGTCATAAGCAGAAGGTTCCTCAGGGAACTCTCCATGCTCCACATCGTGGATGTCCCAGGCCTGTCCCGGCTCGGAAAAGGTGTCCACGAAGAGCTCTCCGTAATCTCCGAGCCGCTCTTTTGTCTTCGGCAGCGCTGTTCCTGCCTTTAAAACGGAAAACCGCACGGCTTTCTTCCCATTGCCTGTTTCTACGTTTTGAAAACGACCGGAGTCCATGGGCCCGCAACCCGCGTAAAGCCTTTGAACCTAAAAGGACGAATCCGGGCCCTTGAGGAATTCCACCTCTTCCAGTGTGGAGGGTCGGGACAGGATCTCATTACGGTGGGGATATCGCCCGAAGCGTTGGATGATCACCTGGTGCTTCACCGCATAATCATAGCTGAGGGAAAAGAACTCCGCATTCATCGGACTCGACTTCTTCGCCTGTTCCACGAGGATCCCGAAAGAATGCAGGGACTTCTCCTGGATGCTCTCTGATTCTGCATGCATCATGGGCATGTAGAGGAACATCCGCTGGATGAGGAAGAGCTCTTCATCGGCTCCCTCCTCCACGGCCTCGAGGCTGACGGCAAGGGCAAGGGGATCCAACTCAAAGGCACGCGGGGTGTCCCGATACATGTTGCGCGGAAACTGGTCCAGCAGGATCACAAGCGCCAGACGGCCCCGGGGTGTTTTCTCCCACTCCTTGTACCTGCCCTGGGCGGCTGAGAGGACATCCCCTTCAAACCGTTCACGGATCTCAAGGTCCGTGCTTTTGTCCTTGCCGAACCAGAGGCGAAACTTCGGGGATGCCGTGTCCAGCTTTGCGGCGTCATCCAGCCCTGAAAACCAGTAATCCAGGATCGTTTCCACCTGCCCCATCCAGGGTCTCCTTCTCAAACCGGAAAGGACTTCCTTTCCCGGTTGTACGACCGTCGATCCTCAGCCCTAGGATTCCTCCGTTGGCCGCCTCGGGTCGCTCTGCATTCGCTTCTGAAACAGATTCCAGTCGATCACATAGCGCGTGTTGGCAACGGTCTCCCACACCCTATTCAGATAGTCATCAGACAGGAAATGATTCCTCAGCTTTACGGACAGTGGATAGACCTGCTTCCCCCCGTCCCATGGAACGGTTTCACCGGTTGCCGCGTCCTTGAGACATTCGTGATACACGGCCCAGCTCACATCGGCAAGGTTGTAATCGCCCGTGTCCCGGGTCAATGCGATCAGGCGGCCCTCCTTCACAGGGTCCACGAACTTGAATTTCTCGTGATACAGCCTGGCATTGTGGGCGTACTGGGGACGATTCATGATTCCATCCTTTTTCAGCCGCATCCCAACCACCACCAGGAACTCATGGGCCTCGTAGCCGATCCCCAGTCCAGGGAATTCCTGCCCGGGCAGCGGAGGACGGTCCGGGGTGAACAGGGCGGATGGGTTCTGCAGGCAGATCCATTCGATCACCAGCACGGAGAAGTGGTGTTCGCTCTTTCCTTCCCGCTGCCCTTCCCTGTGCTCGAGCTGCAGGATCCCCTCCCGGACGATCAGATCGATCAAAGGAGGGTCGTCTTTTTCCATCTCATGGGCGTAGACCCTCATCCTGTGGCGAAAGGCATCCTGAAAATCAAAGACGATCCTGACCCCATCCACACCCCTCCTCCGCAAATTCCCAAGGATGCCGTACTCCTCGAATGCCTCGAGCATTCCCTCCTGGCTGTAGGTGTTCAGGAAGAGCTCCGGTTTTCTCATGTCGTCCGAGGGGCCCAGCAGGTCTTCCGGGATGTGGAAGGCCGGCTCGGAGCTCATCTTCTGAAGATCCATGGGCGTGAGCTTTCGGAAGACCTTTCTGAACCGCTTTTCCGCTTCCTCCAGTTTCCAGTTCGGCCTCACGGTCATGACAGGACAGGGTGCGTTGCGGATGGCCCTGTCGGCCGTACTGCCGGTGAGGATGAGCTTCCACCCCGTGAGGCCGTGGGTCCCCATGACGATGAGATCCACATCCTCTTTCACGGCAAACGCAAGGATGGAAGAAGGGGATCCGGACCGGAGAACGTGCGGCGTGATTTGAAGACCCTCATAGTAAGCGTTCATCTCCGTGAGGAGGTCCTCCATCTGTTCATCCACGGTCCCAGGCGGTTTCTCCGACGGTGGATCCGTTGCATGCGGCTGGTATGTGTCCTCGTTCGCGTCGGAAACGTGTAGAACCAGGAGCTCGGCCTCGGCCATCCGGGCCAGGTCAATGGCTGGTTTGACGGCCATCCGCGATGCGTCGGAGAAATCCGTTGGATGAAGGATCCTTCTGGGCGGAAAGGTGTAGGCCTCCCTGGGTGCATGCCCCTCCCCCCTGTTCTTCTCGAACAGGCCCATGCCTTCCACGATCTTGCTCAGAAAGGATCCAAATCCCATCGGCTTGACGGAGATGACCGGGCAGTTCGTTTTCCGGATAATCCTCTCGGCCGTACCCCCGAGGACCCTTCCCTCCAGCCCCGTGGAGCCATGCGTCCCCTGGATCACCACTGTGGGACGCAGGTCCTCCACCACCTCCAGAATCTTCTCGTAAGGAACGCCCTTCTCGATGCGTTTCGTATGCCTGACGCCGTGTAGAGGGAGGGCTTCGAGAAAATCGTCGAGCCTGGACAGGGCCTTGCGGGCCTCTTCCTCTCCGAGTTCCTCCTCCCCTTCTGCTCGACCCTGAGGAAAGAAGAACCTGCCGGAAAGGGAGTGCTCAGGGATCACATGGAGGAAGAGGATCTCTGCATCGAACGCCCTGGCCACATCGATGGCATAACCACCGCTGATCCTGGACGCAGCGGAAAGATCAACAGGCGCAAGGATGCTCACAGGAGCCTTTGGCTCCTTTGCCTTGGCCGTTTTCATGGGTTCAACGTCTTGGTTCATGGAGCCCCCTGTGAATGTTGAGATAATCTTAAGAAAGAGAATGCTTTTTGACAACTTCTCTCCTTGCAAGCGTCTAACGGAGAGGATACATTTGGGATCGAAAAGATTTCGAAACCTGAAGGCCTTCTATCGAGAACCGAATGGACACCCCTCTCCGTGAACGCAACGTGCTGGTTACGCGGGAACAATCCCAGGCAGGGGCCCTGTCAGAGATGCTTGCAAAGCAGGGTGCGCTTCCCATCGAGTGCCCCATGATCGTTCTGGATCCGCCCGAGGACTGGGCGGACGTGGATCAAGCCCTGTCACACCTTCAGGCCTATGACGGTATCTTCTTCACCAGCACGAACGGGGTGCGTTTCTTTTTTCAACGTGCAACGGAAACAGGAACCCCGACCGCACAGGTAGGGCAGGTTCCCTGCTATGCGGTTGGGCCTGCCACGGAAAAGGCCCTTGCAGAGAGAGGGGTTTCCGTTCAGGCCCTTCCGGAACGGTTTCAGGCCGAGGGCCTGATCGCCCTTCTGGAAAAGGAACCCCTCCACGGAAAGCGCTTTCTCATCCCGAGGGCAAGAAAGGCCAGGGAAGTCCTGCCTCGATTCCTGGAGGAGCGAGGTGCACAGGTGGATGTGGCCGTGGTCTACCAAACCCGAAAGGCCACGGAGAACCAGCCCCAGCTGCAACGCATCCTCTCCGAAGCACGGCTGGACTACCTCACCTTTACGAGCGCTTCCACGGTGCGTTTCTTTGGCGAGATGGCAGGTGCGCACGGCTCCCCTCACCTCTGGCGTGAAATCCCTGCGGCCTGTATCGGGGAGGTCACGGCAGAGGAGGCCAGGCAGTTCGGGTTCTGTTCCGTTCTCGTGGCCCCGGAAGCCACGCTCGCTTCCCTGGTTCACGCCCTTGCGGATGACTGCGCGCGCAGAGACAAGGGCGTTCAATAGGTTGAAGAAGGCATCACATCTCTACACACAAAAGGGGAACCGGAGACCATGGAGTATCGTGTCGTGGAAACATCCGATGTGTCTGCAGAGAGCCTGGAAAAGATCCTGAATGAATGTACAGGGGAGGGATGGCGTTTCGATGGAATGCAGTTCGTGGTCAAGGAAAGCGCCCGCCGGCCCTCCATGGCGTTCCTTCTCTTTGTGAAACAGGAAAAGGGTGAAGCAGAAACATGATCACAAGGATCCCTCTCCTTTTCCCCATTCAAGGAATCATTCCGTGAACAAGGAAACACTTGGGCAACTCTTCATCCTCGGGTTCGAAGGAACGACCCTGGACGCAGGCCTCAAGGATTTGATCAGGGAATACCGGCCCGGCGGCGTGATCCTGTTCAAGAGGAATCTCGAGGACCCGGATCAGATCCTTGGTTTGACGGAATCCCTGCAGGATGCCAGCCCGGTTCGCCCTCTGCTCATCACCATCGACCAGGAGGGTGGACGGGTCTGGAGGCTTCCCCCTCCCTTTACCCTGTTCCCCGAAGCACAGGCCCTGGGAAGGATCGGGCTGGATTCCCTGGCCTACGCTTCTGCAAAGGTGATGGCACAGGAACTGGCTGCGGTGGGGATTCACTGCAATTTTTCACCGGTACTGGACCTGAACACCAACCCGGCCAATCCCGTTATCGGAGACCGGTCCCTGGGAACGGAACCGTTGGAGGTGGCATCCCTGGCCCGCGCCATGCTCCTCGGCTTCAGGGATCATGGGATTGCAGGATGTGGAAAGCACTTTCCAGGGCATGGGGACACGGACCTGGATTCTCATCATGAGCTTCCCGTCGTGAACCACGACCGAGCCAGGATCGACGCCGTGGAGATGGCGCCGTATCGAATCCTTTTGAAGGATGCCAGACACCCCCTGGAACTCGTGATGACGGGCCACCTGCTCGTGCCGGGCCTGGATTCGAAACGACCGGCCACCTTGAGCCGAAGGATCCTCCACGGCCTCCTCAGAAGACAGCTCGGCTTTTCCGGCCTGATCATCACCGACGACCTTGAAATGGGTGCCATTGCAGCAACCCATCCTCCGGAGGAGGCAGCGCTCCTGGCCTTCCGGGCCGGAGCCGACCTGCTGATGTTCTGCCACACCCCGGATTGTCTCCCCGGATGCATCGACTCGTTGAGCCGTGCACTGACAAAGGGCCACGTCTCTTCTCATCGGTTGAGGCGATCCCTTCATCGCATCCAGGCGTTCAGGAAAAGACTCCGGGAGCGCACACCATCCACATGGAGGCGACGCGACCTGTTCAACCGTATCGGATGCCCCGAGCACAGGCACATCCCTGAAAGGGTGTGCTCTCTGTCTGGATCCGGCTCGGAACCGTCATCCGCCCCGTGAAAAGCAGAAAGGACCGAAGCACAGGATCACGAAGGTGAAAAAGGCCCTCCGAGGTGCGCCAACAACCTCCCGACCCTCCCCCCACGGGGGCATACCGGACGGCCCCCCATCGCCTTCCAGGCTCAACCGGCGCATGTTTCTCCGGCTTGCAGGGGTCTCTGTTCCCGCCTGTCTGCTGCTGGAATCCATCTGGATCGAGCCGGCCTGGATCAACCTCACGCACTTGCAGCTGTCCGAGTCACCCACGCGCCGGATCGTTCACTTCTCCGACCTTCACTACAAGGGGAATCGATCCTTCCTGACCCGTGTCATGGAAAGGATCAACGCCTCTTCCCCTGACCTGGTCTGTTTTACGGGCGACATCGTGGAGGACAGCGCGTTTCTTCAGGAAGCCCTGGACATCCTGTCAGCCGTCCAGAAGCCAATGTACGGCGTGCCGGGCAATCACGATTACTGGAGCGGCGCCCCGTTCCCGGCGATAGCGGACTGCTTTGCATCCACCGGTGGCGCCTGGCTGGTTGACCGGAAGGTGGCTCTCGATGAGGGAGCGATCCGCATCGAAGGGAGGTCCGGACAGGAACAAACCGCACACCCCGCCGGGCAAAAAGGACCCCCCATGGAGGACGACGGGAGGGGAAAGGAGCCCGGGGACATGCAATCGAAGAGCCTCCTCCTCTGCCACTATCCTGCCATAGTCAAAAACCTCGAGAGGGACTCCCACGATTTGATTCTCGCAGGCCATTCCCACGGAGGGCAGGTGCGCCTTCCTCTCATGGGCGCCCCCATGCTTCCCTATGGTGTGGGAGAATATGAAAAGGGATTCTATCCCACGCCTGCAGGTCCCTTGTACGTGAATGTGGGAATCGGAACGTATCTCCTTCCTGTCCGGTTTCTGTGTCGGCCGGAGATCACGCTGGTGGACCTGTAGGATTAATGAATCAACAGGCTGGGATCCACGGCATATCGTCCCAGCCGGTCTCCATAGATCCTAAGGCCGTTGGCCTCCTTCCCCTCCCCTTCCGCAACCACAAACCGCAGAATGAAGGCCCCCTCCTGTCCAAGAGATTCCTTGAGATCCCCTAATCCCTCTTCCGGAAGATCGATGGAGATCAAGTACCCGTAGGAACCGTACAGTGGTGGGAAGCCTGCATGGAGATAGCTCAGAAATCCCCTCGAATCCGCAGGGGCATCGGGGAGAACAACCTCTGCCATCAGGAGGCCGTTGAGAAATACGCTCACACGAGAAGGTGTTTGGGCCTCATCGGTCTGAAGATTGAAGGGACCCACGGCTGCGGAAACCTCTGCAAGGAGCCGGATGCCCTGGATGTCATCCGGGTTCAATTCCACGGGAAGGGGTACCCGGTATTCCATGAACCCGGCACCGTTGCCGGAAACCGCTTCCGGGATGAGGCTCCCTGCGGCAAAATTGATCTGTGTGTCCCCTCCGGACCATTGTGAAAGGGCGGTAAACCCGGGATCCCAGCGAAGCACCCAGCTGCCGTCAGGTTTCTGCTCCTCGCGGGGACGCTGACCATCGTAGATGTCCACGGGCAGGTAATTGGCAACCCTCCATTCCGGGTTGTGGGCCTGGACCCAAACGAGGAGATTGCCTGCCATGGGGAAATCAGGCACGGATTGGGACAGGGTCACCTTTTCGGACATGCCAAAGGGATTGAGTTGAACCGGAAGCGGGCCGCCTTCTACGGCCTCCACGGGCTCCCCAAACTCGTCGAATCCGGAGAGTCGCCAGAAGAGTTCCGCTCCCCGGGGTGGAAACGCGGTTGAGAACAGGCTCACGGAAACATCGGCGGACAGCTCGGAGCCCGGCCCCAGCTTTACGGCAGGTTCTGTGTGCAGCACCAGGAAATCAGGGCCGGTGAGATCCTTCAGGCCGATGCCTGCATCCTCGTAGCCGAACGCCTTTGCGGAACGGTCGTAGCGAAAGATACCGTTGTACTCCCATTCCACATCCGTGATCTCGGTGTACACGAAGCCACAGATCTTCGGGTACGCGCGCAACTCGTTGGTCTGATACTTGAAGCCCCACGAAACGTCACGATCCCCTCCCACAGCCGAAACAGGACCATACTCGCTGCAGAGAAGGGGGGCTCCGTCCTGCACACCGCCACCCACGAAATAGGATCTCGAACCTGGAAACGTCTCCCGGTTGATCCTCTTCAGGTGGTTCTTCACCTGGGTGTAATCGTCCAGGTAGAAATGCCAGCTGTTCAGGTCCGTGGCCACATGATCCTGAAACCAGTCCGTTGGCGAATGGTCTTCCACCAGCCGCGTGGGATCCAGCTCCTTGTTGAGCATCCACATCCGGCGGACCCAGTCCTGCAGGCCGGGATTGAACGGGAGGGGGAGAGGCAGGGTGAGCCCCCAGGTTTCGTTGAAATCGCACCATGCGATCACAGAAGGATGATTGAAGTCCCTCTCAACGGCCCTGCGCATGACCTTTTCCCATAACGGGCGACACGCGGCATTGCGGGTGTTCACTGCGAACTGATCCATGCAGGGGATGTCCGCCATGAGGAGGATGCCGAGGCGGTCCGCCCAGTAGAGCCTCCTCGGCTCGTCGATCTTGATGTGGATCCTGAGGAAGTTGAAGCCCTTCTCTTTTGTCAACAGCAGATCCTGCTTGAGGGAAGCTTCGTCCGGGTACGTGTAGACGCCTTCCGGGTGATAAGACTGATCCAGCAGGCCCCGGATGAACACGGGCTCTCCGTTGAGATAGACGTATTTGTACTGCTCCCCGGGGTCCTCCTGTTCCTGTGGGGAGTGTCCGGGAGCCCAGTTCGTGGCAACCCATCTCTGGCCGAAGTACGTGTCCACACAGTCGGACGTCCCGTGAAGGGGCAAGAGGCAAACGCGCAACGCGTACAGCGCAGGATCCTCCGGGCTCCAGAGCCGCTGGTCCTCCAGGGGAAGGGTGAAGGCGCTCTCTTCCACCGCCTCCGGTCCGGCCCAGGGAAAGACAAACGTTGTCCGTCCCTTCTCAGGGCCTTCTAGAAGGAACCGGACCGTCATGCTCTCCCCTGACATGGGCGAGGAGATGCGAATACGTACGCCTGCCTCTGATTCCTGCGGCCTGGGGGAAACGTGTATGGATTGAGCATACACCTGTGGGACAGCCTCCAGGTACACGGTCTGCCAGATCCCGCTCGAGCGGGTGTACCACATGCCGCCCTGTTTCCCCCTGGGTATCTGGGGGTCGAGTTCCGAGGGGTCCCAGACACGCACCACGAGAAGGTTCCCCGCCGGATCCATGTCATCCGTGATATCGAACCAGAAGGCCGAGTACCCTCCTTCATGCTCTCCGAGAAGCCTGCCGTTGAGCCATGCCTTGCACTGCCAGTCCACGGCTCCGAATCGCAGGAGGATCCTTCTCCCCCTCCATGCGGGGGGCACAAAAAAGGTCCGCCTGTACCAGGCAAGCCCCCGGTAGTCCTCCAGCGAATCCCCCAGGCCTGAGGCCGGGGCCTCCCAGGCAAAGGGGACGCGAATCGTCCGGTCAAAGGCATCCGCCCCGGGAAGGAACCACCCTTCCGATTCACCCCGATCCTCCGGGTCCACGGTGAAATCCCAGTTGCCGTTGAGGTTCTTCCAGTGCTCCCGATAAAAATCGGGTCGAGGGTGCTCCGGCCTGGGAATCCCTTCAACCTGCCCGTTCCCCTCTGAAACGCCTCTCTCTTCCGCCTGGTGTCCGCACGAAACCAGCACGAGAGCGATCCAAGCCGCCACCCACAACCATGCTGTCAAAGGACGGAGAGTTCTTCCGGGTTTCACAACAACCATGTTCCTCTCCTCGTATGCTTTGGGCCCGTCAGACCTCGGCGCCCCTCTTCTTGAGGAAGATGAGCACCGTCAACAGGACCACGAGGCTCGAAAGCGCGCAGGCCTGTCCCAACCGAATCCCACCGGCCTGAGCAATCCACCCCACCAGGGCCGGAACCACGGCGCCACCGAACCCTCCTCCTGCCAGGATCAAGGAAACGGCCAATCCACTGTGACGGCCGGAAAAACGGCCGGCAAAGGAGGCGATGACAGGAAAGATGCCTGAGAAGAAGAACCCCGTAAAGGCAAAGAGGATTTCGGCCAGAACCAGTTCGCTGCTTGCAACGGCGCAGGTCCACACAACAAGGCCTCCCAGCGCCATGGCAAAGAGCATACGGAAGGCCCCCAGGCGATCCACCAGGAAGGCGGTGAGAACCCTTCCCACGATCATGGCCATCCAGAAATAGGTGAGGACCCTGCTGGCACGAAAAACATCGGTGGACCCTGCAAAGGTCTTCTCCAGGTAGTAGACGACCCACCCGATGACACTGGTCTCGGCACCGATGTACAGGATGTTCAGGAAAACCGCCCCCAGAAGAAGCCCTCGATCCCCCTTCCGGGCTTCCTGCAGGCTGCCCCAGCTCAGGCCTTCGGTTTCCTTCATGGACGGCAGGGAACCGAAGGAAACCGAAAAGGAGTAGCCCATGCAGACAAGCGCCACGCCACGGAAGATCTTCTGCCAGGGCACGTCTTGGGAGAGGAGGAATCCGGACAGAAAGGGACAGAACATGACGCCAAGGGCAAAGAAGGTGTAGAGCAGGCTCATGGACTTCCCGCTCTTCTCTCCGTGCTCCTTTGCGAGCAGCGCACCCGGAAAGGCGATCAGGATGGCGTTCGTGGCCCCCACGAAGAAAAAGAAGAGGGCTGCCCCTTCCTGGGAATGCGAGCAGGAGAATCCCCACAGGCTCAGGCCGCACAGGATACAGGATGCCTGAAGGATCCGAAGGGACGGCAGGAGGCGGGCAAGCCAGCTGATGGTCAGCGTGCTCAGTGTCCCTCCAATGAAGTAGGAAAAAAAAAGAACGCCCCCACCCCTTTCCCCTGCTTCCAAAGCATTCAGAACATCCTTCAGCGCAGGACTGAGGATTACCAGAACCATGCCGGACAAGAACTGGAATCCATAAAGAACCTTCATCGCATACCCGATGGCCGATCAGCGTCTTACAGATCGAACCGCCCGTGACCGTCACCCTGAAAAAAACGCCCCTGTCCTCTTCCCCCTTGACCTGCCCCTCATTAATGATTGTATACTCTCTCCCTTCTATACCACATATTCCTCTCTTGAATAACGTGGAGGTCTTCCCTTGAAGGACAGCGACATTCATCAGGTGGTCAAGATCCTCAATAAAGAGGTGAGGCCCTTTAAAGATCCCATCGTAACGGAGGTCTCCAACCGGAGCCGGGACCCTTTCCATGTCCTGGTGTCCTGCATCCTGTCGCTGCGCACCAAGGATGAAACGACCCGGGAAGCGACCCACCGCCTTCTCGATGTTGCGCCCACGCCGGAGAAGCTCCTCGGTCTGCACACCGGGACCCTGCAGCGACTGATCTATCCGGTGGGCTTTTACAAAAACAAGGCAAAGGCCCTGAAAGGGATTGCCAGGGACTTGCTGGAGCGGTTCGATGGAAAGGTGCCGGATGACCTGGATACCCTGCTCACATTGAAAGGGGTGGGAAGAAAGACAGCGAACCTTGTGGTCACCCTGGGGTTCGGCATGCCGGGCATCTGCGTGGATGTTCACGTGCACCGGATCTCGAACCGTCTCGGATACGTGAAAACCAAGGGGCCGGAGGAGACCGAATTCGCCCTCAGAGAGAAATTGCCCGGAAAATACTGGATCGAATACAATGACGTGCTGGTCACGTATGGGCAAAACCTCTGCAAGCCGGTATCGCCATTTTGCTCGCGGTGCAAGGTTGAAGCTTTTTGTGAAAGAATCGGGGTGGAGCGTCACCGTTAGCCGGCCCATCGTTATCGGCACGAGCACGATCTCTTAAAGGCCGAGTTCCAGGGAGGAACCTCCTCCCGGCCGGCAGAGCATCCCTTGATAAAACGCTATGCGAAAAGACAAAGGAAGCCTGCTTGCAGGCTCAAAAAAGAAGAATTTCCGGCAAATCAAAAAACGGCCTCGCCAGGTCCTTCTGCCCCCTCTGCAACAGAGAAAACAAAAGCCCCCCTTTCGTCCCGTCCACATTCTCCTCCTGATCGGCCTGAGTGCGGCCATCTCCTGGCTCGTGCTTAGCTCCCCGGAGGATGAAAAGGCCCGCGTGCCGGAGACAAGGGAACCGCCGAATCAAGAGGTATCCTGGCAGCGGCTTTCAACCCTGCTGGCACAGCGATTGGACAGCCTGAACGGATCCGGCTGCCTGGAGGTTCAAGCCGAGGACGAGCCCGTGATGAGCCTCTACACGGGTCTGGACATGAAATACCAGAAGTGGGTGGAAAAGCGTCTCAGCCGCAGCATGGCCCTGGCCGCTGTGGCCGTTGCGCTGGACCCCCTGTCCGGACGCATCCTGGCCCTGGCCACGTACAACCAGGATTCGAGCCGTCCGGAGGCCTTCTTCTGGAAGGCCTATCCTGCCGCCTCTCTTTTCAAGGTCGTCACTGCAGCGGCCGCACTGGAATCGGCCAGGCTGAACCCGGACTCGGTTCTGACCTACACCGGACGAGCGCACACCCTCTACCGCAGGGACCTAAAGGACAAAACCTACCGGTGGTCCAACAGGGTCTCCCTGGAGAAGGCGTTTGCCCGCTCCATCAATTCCGTGTTCGGCAAGATCGGTATCCACAAACTCGGCCGCCCTCTCCTCCTGGAAACCGGAACCGCCTTCTTCTTCAACCTGCCCCTCCCCTGTGAGATCCCCATGGAAACAAGTCTTCTGAACATTCCGGAGGAAGATTACGGGATTGCCGAGATCGCCAGCGGATTCAACCGAAAGACCCTGCTCTCGCCGGTCCATGCCGCCTGGATCGCTGGAGTCGTGGCTGCCGGAGGCACCTCACCCACTCCCTGGCTGGTTGAGCGTATCCAGGGTGGGAAGATCCCTTTGACCTCCCTGCTCCACCATCAAACCGTACCGATTCGGGTCCTCCCGCCCGTGGCGGCTGAAAAGCTGAAGCAATTGATGGAGGCCACGATACGGTACGGGACCTGCTACAAAAGCTTTGCCAAACGTAAGAGGTACCGATGCCTGCGCTCCCTCGTGTTCGGCGGAAAGACCGGCAATGTAAACAACCGGGAAGATTCACTGAAGTATGACTGGTTCGTGGGGTATGCACGGGACCCGGCCGACGGCCGGGATCTGGCGTTGAGTGTGCTGATGTTCCACGGCCGCATGCTGGGCCATCGAGCCAACGTGATGGCCTTTGATCTTTTCAAGCACTACTTTTGCAGAAAATGACGCCGGTTCTGTGCCATGAAGAGATCGGGGGCCTATTCGGCCGGAAGGGTCGGAAGACCGGACTCGAAGTACGAATGCAGGAAAAGGGCATACTGCCTCTGCCGCTCAGGGGTTGCAAACAGCGCCCAGTGATCACCGGGAAGATACTGGATCAAGACCGCTGTGACCTCTCCCTGCGATGAAGAGACGTTCCCCCGGGCAGGCAGGTCCACCGGATCGATCCCCTGGAGCACCAGGGCTTCCACCTCCTGGTGAACCGGAAGGCTAGGGGCGGCACCGCACTGCGCGGCAAGCGCCTCGGTGGTTACAGGCGGTGTATGCGTGTCCTCGATCCCCTCACTCAGGAAGAGGTTTACCGGCACGCCCTTGACCGGTTCCCGAAAGTAGTTGCGGGCATAGGAGAGCGGGTCTGCGGACTCGGCAAGGGTCTGGAGCAGGGTTCCGATGGGATGAAAGGAGTCCAGTTTCTCCTGGGGTGCCATGCGCAGAACAATCTCCATGATGAGTTTGACCCATGTGAACTCGTCGGTCCGTTCAACCAGGGTGAGGCCGAAACCGCCCCCTGTACCGCTGAGAACCGCGGCTCCCACGTTCGGCGCCAGGCCGAGCATCAAGGCGCCGGTGATGCCGCCCTGGGAGTGCCCCATATAACCCACCTTTTCGGGATCAAAGAAGATGCTTTCCCCTGACGGAGCGTCTTCCGGATCGATCACCAGATCCCTGCCGAATCGAAAGAGGTGAAGTTTGTCCGCAGCCGACTGCCTGTGATTGTCTACACCGGCAATGGGATTCAGGAAGTTGTAAAAGAGGTATTCCGGCGCTCCGGGCGGGTTAGCCCGCAGACCGTGAAGCGGCTCGTCCGTGCTGATCACAGCGATCCCGAACTCTCCCAGGCGCTCGTCCACCTCTTTGCGAAGAAAGGATTTGTAGTTGCCCCCGGTTCCGTGCCCGTAGACCACCAGGGGCCAGCCTTGACCCGGCATGGTCCCCTTGGGAACGGACAGGCAGAATCGAAGCTCCTCCTCCCTCTGCAGGACCGGCCTCCCGTCAGGGTCGAAGACAAAATCCCCTTCCGTACAGTAAGGGGGCTGCCCCCGCTGGAAGGCGGGCCCGGTACATGTCCCCTCCAGTACGTAACTGTGTTCGCTCTCGTAAGACGAGAGAACCTGGATGTCCCTTGCCGGCCTGATGGGAAACGCGTTGAAGATATATTCGGACACCGCAGCCATCTCGGGCTCAACGGTCCTTGTCCGGAAGACTGTGGCCCCTGCCAGGGAATAAAGGGAGCCGAAATCCTCCTCCTGCAGATGACGAAACAGGGGCTGGAGCAGGATTCGAGCCTGGTTGAGGGCATCCCCGTCCGCCGCTCTCGGTTCACCTGACAAAACCTGGAAGAATTCCTCGGACATGCCGAGCGGATTGCCTCCTTCATCCAGGATCTCTCTGGTCACGGCCAGCCCGTAGAGGTTGTCCTCCCGAAGCCCGAATCCATAGAGCGGCAGGACGGCCAGAACGTTGGCCCCGGAATAGGTGCCTTCCGGAGAGGTGAACCGGAGGGTGAGGGGTACGCGTTTCCCGCGGTCCGGTGAATCCGGATCGATGTCCACAAGGAAGACAGACGAAGATGGGGACAGGGTTTCCGCAGGGGTCCGGGGCAGGGAGAGTGGATCGATGGGCCCGTTGAGTCCCATGTACAGCGCGGCGTTCATGGAAAAGCCGTCCACGCTCTTCATGTCTCCGAGGAGTTCGTCCACAAGGGGGATCTGATAGGGGTTCGGGAAGTCCGAGAGATCGATGGCCCCTGTTTCTGTTCTGCGCATGTCACAGGGAAAGGGGAGTGCATAGAAGTCGCCCGATGTGCGGGAAACATCAAAAAGGACGTAGGTTCCCCCTTCGGGTCGAACAGGGGGTTCGGACACGTTGTCCAGGAAAGGGGTGCTTTCGGATCCGCAGGAGAGGGTGAAGATCAGGATCGCCCACAGCGGCCCGCGAGCAACCCTTCGCAGACCCGATGCAAGCGGCTTGCGAACAGCCTTCTCCTCTCCGGCTCTTTGATGCCGGGGCTCCATGTTTCTTCCCTGACCCTGTGCAGTGAAGCTACTTGGACCTCTTCTTCTTTACGGCACCCTTACGGGCTTTGCCTCGCCCAACGGAGGCGGACGCTTTACCCGGCACACCGGCCTTCGGAACCTTTTTCCTTCGTTGCCGGTGAATGATGGCATATTCATAGCCGGCGGTCAGCGCATGAAAGCTTGCCTGGTTGATGTTCCTGCTCGTATCGGACACCTTCCAGACCTCTGTGCCGTCGCCGAGCCAGACGGAAACCTCCACCGATGCCTTTGTACCGCTCCTCGATTCGTAGATCCTGGCAGAGAAATCGATGAGGCGGACCTCATCGATAAAGGAAAAAGCGGGCTTCAGGGCCTTCTTCAATGTATTGGCAAGGGCATCCACAGGACCGACGCCGGTATCCGCCTCGTGGATCTCCTTTCCTCCTGCGCGAAGCACAACCGTGGCTTCCGGCTCCACACCGTCATCCACCAGA
>CAZSUQ010000003.1:0-27480 GCA_964609935.1 uncultured Thermodesulfobacteriota bacterium
GGAATCTGTTATGCTTTCCACATCTCATAAACCACGGCAGAGGAATAATTCGAGTCAAAGAAAAGACGTGGAATGAATCCAGTGGGCGCTTTTTTTTGAGGTAAAGGGAAGGAGAGGAGTCATGTTGAAAAAAATGTGGTGGAAATGCAACAGCTGCGGGTACAGGTTCCAGGAGGACGTGGGCAAGGAAACGCCCGAGACCTGCCCTTCCTGCAAGGAGACATGTACCTTTACGGATTGCACCTGTTACACGCCTGAATGCGGTGGTCCGGAGTCAGGGAACTTTGACCCGAAGATCTGACCCTCGTTTTCCTTTCGCCCTCGTGCCATCCAACATTTCGAGCAGGCAGGGTCCCTCCGGAATCGTTCTCAGAGGGGCTCCTCCTCTGACCAGCGGGCGAGTTTTGCCCTTGCCGTCATCTTCTTTCGTAGATAGGCGGCAAGGAAGACAACGGATGCCAGGAACCAGAGCATCCCTGTGCTCCCCAGCAGGGGGACCCAGGAGTACCTTTTCTTCAGGTGCTTGCGCCACGCTTTTTCCAGGGAGAAGAAGTCTATCCCGAACGCCTGTCTGCATGCATATCCGAAGCGGTTTTCCTGCCCCAGGGCCTTCAGAAAGAGTTGGAATCTTTCCCTGCCGTAACCGTGTATGAGGTAGTGAACCAGGTCCGCGCTCTGGGCATAGGCAAGGTGCGCTTCCTGTTCATCCTCCGGAAAGGATCCCACGAGCCGGCCCAGGGGGATCAGCCCCTTTTTCAGGGAAGCACGGGTGAGAAGCACCTCCCTGTTCAGGGACCAGTCGCGGGACAGGTAAACAGCATAGCCTTCGTGAAGCCAGTGAGGAACAGGGGCGGAAAGGGACATCAGGGGCGGGCCGTCACTCTTCAAGTCGGACCGGAAGGGTTCGGTTTCAACGAACCGGCTCAAGGCCCGGTGCAGAGCGATGTGGGCCACCTCGTGAAAGAAGATCTTCTCGTAAGCGGGTTGCCCTCCCAGGATGAGCTTTGGGGACTTCATAAGGATTTTCCCCTGTGAGGGATAAGCAAGGGCGGCAGCCCACCGATGGGAAGGTTTCCCGGCCGGTTGAGCCGCAAGAAAATCTTTCTCGGTGGACACGATGGTTACCTGGATCGGGCCGAGATCGGTAAGGCCCAGGTCTTCGGATACCCGTATCCGGATCGTTTTACATGCGTGTTCGAGGTACTTCTGCAGACGCTCCTCCCCGGGCGGGGAGGAGAAGGTGATGGGGCAGGCGGTTTCCCCCTTTTCGTGGAGTGAGCAACCCATGGCCCAGACTCCGAACAGGACCAGGACCAGGCACCCATAAATGACTCGGATCATGTCCGTGCTAATCAACAGGCGGATTTCCTCTCTCGAGCAGCCTTTGGCGCAGGGGCGCTGCGATGGGTTCTTCCACGTCCTCGAGGGTGCCGGAGAAGGGGCCTTCCTTTTCCATTTTGCGCGAGGTGACGGCCGCCGCAAAGGGCAGGGATTCCTCCGGTGTGAGATCAAGGGACCGGCAGGTCAGATAGGCGGCCATGCAGGTGTCGCCCCTGCCGGTCCTGCCGATCAGGGTTCGGGCTGTCCAGGGGGCGTCCCAGCGCTCTCCATCCGCACAGGCCGTCACACCTTCTGCATGGGTGAGCACGATCTCCTTGACCCCCATGGCCAGGATCCGGTCGAGTGCGGAGGGGATCTCGCTGGCACCCGTGAGGATCTCCGCCTCGGCGTGATCCAGCTTGAGAAAGGCGATCTTTTTCAGCAGGGGTGGAAACGCGTCGTTCTTCTCGAGCCTCAGGGTTCCTTCCCGGTGAACGCGAAGAAAGCCCTGGGCATCCAGTGAAAGGGGGGCCCACTCTGCGAGCTTCTCAACAAAGGTCGGCGGCGCCTCTCCGCAGATCAGGGGGGCGATGTGAACAATCCTTGTTTGCAGCTTCGGGAAATCCTCCGCCTGGAAGGGTTCACCGATGGAAAAGGGCTTGCAGGTTCTCCGGTCCCGGGTTTCATCCAGGTAGGCATTCTCGATCCCTGTGGTTGCCGTGCCGTACCGGCAGAAAACCTCGACACCCTTTTCGGCAAGGGGGTCGAGAAGGGCGCGCTCCTGTTCTGCGCACCGGGTGAGGATCGCGCCACGCACCTTCAGGCACGCGAGAACATGACCGCCGAAGAAGGACGCACCCCCGAGCATGGGGCGCGTCTTTCCCATATAGACATCCCTGTCCTTGGCAAAGTGACCTGCAATGACCACATCAAACATCGGCATCTTCCTTCTCCACGGACCGAGCTCCAGGGCGCTCGAGTCTCGTTGGCTTCGCGTGTTGTCGTGTACGCCTCAAAGGAATTCTGGTAAACTCCGGTGGCGTGGATGTTGTCCCAACTGCCGCCAGTATATCAACAGAACGCGGGTATTCAAGCAAAGGAGTTTTGAAAAGGTGTGATGCACGCAGAAAAAGAGGCGTGCAACCTTGAGGGTGTCCGGGCCAGAGAGACAGAAGGGGAGCATGATGAAGGAAGGGATCCGGTTCGAAAAGCACGTTCAGCGGTCCACATTTCACAACCCCATGAAGGGGAATGAGCTGGATACCCAGGAGATGGAGATCCGCAGGGATCCGCTCACCGGGTTTCAGAGCGTGTTCAACCCCGGGCTGGAGGACAAGGCCGCGGTGTTCTTCGGCCCCACGGATACCGAGCTCATCGATCAACTGGCCCGGGAGAGCCAGCCGCTCTGTTTCCTCTGTGAAGACCGATGGAAACTCGCAACGCCCACCTACCCGGAGGAACTGCTTCCGCAAGGCCGGCTGGAGCAGGGGGAGGCAGTCCTGTTCCCCAACCTGTTCCCTGTTGCGCAGGTGCACGCAGTGATCAAGGTGGGGAACAAGCACTACATCCCTTTGAGAGAGTTCGAGCCCATCCGGATCCTGGAGGCGTTCCAGGTATCCATGGAGCTCATCCGGGCGTGTTCCACGGTCGAAGCCGGGGCTGAGTACTTCACCATCAACGGGAACTACCTCGGCCCTGCAGGCGCAAGCATCCCGCACCCGCATTTCCAGGTCGTGGGAGGGGATCTGCCCCCCTCCTGGATGGAATTCCTCCTGGAGCGAAGCAGGCGTTACTTTCAGGAACACGGGAGTTGCTACTGGCTCGACCTGCTCGAGACCGAGAGAAAGATCGGTGACCGTTGGGTGGGTGAGGCCGGGCCGGTGGGCCTGATCACCTCCTTCTCGCCGCACGGGACGAACGAGGTGCTGGGGATCCTCCCTGAAAGGAGGGATTTCCTCGAGATGGACGAAGAGGACCTCAAGGGCCTGGCCCACGGACTCTCCCGCATCCTCGGTGGATATGATTCCATGGGGGTCTCCACCTTCAACTTCACCATCTACTCGGGTCCGCTCGGGAAAAAGGAGGAATCCTTTCGCTGCCTGATGCGGGTGGTCTCGCGTCAGAACGTGTACGCCAACTACCGTACGGATGATTACTTCCTGCAGAAGATGTTGCGGAATGAGTTGATCCTCATGCCCCCGGAGGTGCTGGCAGAGACACTGAGGGAATGATCGTCAGGGACGCGACCCGTGTTCAGGGGAGAGAACGGGAATCCAATCTCTGAGAGAGAGGGAGGTTTCGCCATGATGGAAAACGCCAGGAGGCTCATGGAGAGCACCAGGGGCTGGATGTGGAGGAATGCCACGATCCTTTCCGTGGACGTGGAGGTGGATCCAGGTGCGTCATCGGAATGGCTTCCCTGCGGACTTCGCGCCTCACGCCCGGCAAAGGCGACCCTGTTCGTGGCCGACTATCCGGAGACCTCCTTTGGTTCGGTGTACAGGGAGGCCGCTGTTCTCCTGCACAGTCGGTGGCTGGGCCTGCTGGATTGTGTGCACTGCCCCTGGATGCTCGTGGACGATGACGTGGCCCTGATCCTGGGCCGCGAGTGCCTCGGGTATCCCAAGAAGATGGGGGAGATTTCCCTGTCGGTGCAGGGTGACCGTGTGAGCGCGCGGGTGGAGCGCGCCGGGACGCGCCTCTTTGAGATGACCGGCGAGCTGGGGGAGACGGACCTGGACCCGCCGGCCCTGCTCGGGCAGAGGACCGTCAACGCCTGGGGCCTTGCCGGAATGAGCCTCACCAGGCTCCTCATGTTCACACCCAGGGAGGAGATCCTGGAAGCGAGAAAGGTGAACCTTCGCATGGATGTTCAAGGCTCGGACCGGGATCCTCTCCATCAGCTGAAGGTGGGCACCATCCTGCAGGCCCGGCTCTACCGCACACACATCGGAGCGGGAAGGATCCCGCCGGTTCCGGTGGGTCTCATGACCCCTCTCTTTCTCATTCGAAACTGGCCGTTGAGATTCCGGTAGATTATGCACATTCCGGGTTTGGGGGCCGATTGTGAAGGTCTTCTAACGGCGAGCTTTCGGAAATCTCACATCTTGACGGTGTAGAGCGACGTGATGATCAGCCTTCCTGCCTGGAGTTCAAGCACGGCCGTGTCCTGGGTGAGGCTTCGCTTCAATTGACCGCTCTTCTTTTCCTTTTTGTGCAGCTTGTAGGTCGCCTTTGCGCTTTTCCCGTTGTCCGTGATTTCCACGGATACCCCCTCCCGTTCAAAGCTGAGCGGCGTGCATGAACGGAAGGAGATTTTCAGGTTTCGGACATAATCGTGACGGTCCAGATAATCGATGCGGGGCCTGTTCAACCCGGGGGTGACGACCCTTATGGAGAAGTCTTCGGACAGGAGCCCTTCCACGGCCTTCGTGTCCTTGCTCAGGAGGGCGTCGTCAAGGGATTTCAGGGTGTTCTGCACCTGTTCTTCCGTTATGGAAGGGTTCCGGTCACAGGCAAGCTCCGTAAAGGAGCAAAAAAGGAGAAAGATAGGAAGCATGGAGGCAACCCGGCCGCAAGGCACCTTTCTCATTTCATCACCCTGATGCTGGTCTGTGTGATTTCAGGACTCATGCTTTCAATATCCAAAGATATCGATTCGGGAACGAAATTTCAATGCCTGGCCACACATAAAGTAAAACGGCTTTTTATGTTTAGTTAGAGATGTTTACCTGCTCAATGAGTCCATCCCTGTCCGGGGAAATAAAAAAGGTTTTGAATTCCTTGTTGCCACTGGATTCGCTTTTTTAGAAATGGATGTTAGAATAAAAGTTTTCTTCTGAAACAAGAATAAGATTTTTATATTCCCTTAGAGGCTCTTTTATGCACATCTCCATTCTTTCCCGTCTTTGATCCTTTGGTTATGCCTGGAGGGGAGCGGTGGACAAACCCGTGATACGGGTTACGGGCGCCCGGCAAAACAACCTGAACGCGCTGGACTTGGAGATCCCCCTGAACCAGCTCACCGTTGTCACAGGGGTGAGCGGTTCGGGAAAATCCAGCCTTGCCTTTGACACCCTCTACGCAGAAGGGCAGCGACGATATGTGGAGAGCTTCTCCGCCTATGCCCGCCAGTTCCTGGAAAGGCTGGACCGGCCCCAGATCGACAGGATCGAGGGGATTCCGCCGGCCATAGCCATTCGCCAGGTCAACCCCATCAAAACGGCCAGGTCCACCGTGGCCACGCTCACGGAACTGTCCGAGTACATCAAGCTTCTCTACGCAAAGGTTTCCAGGCTGTTCTGTCAACAGTGCGGACGGGAGGTGCAGAGAGACTCTCCCCAGGAGATCGGTCGTGAACTCCTGGAGAGCCATGAAGGCGCCAGGGCCGTGCTCACCTTCCCTGTTTCCTACACCGGTTCGTTTCCGCCGGGCGAGATCGAGGCAGGCCTTCGGCGCAGCGGGTACTTTCGGCTCTTTCATCAGGGGCAAACGATGGAGCTCTCCGAGGCCCTGCTGTCAGAACTGATCCCCGGGGAGTTTCACGTTGTGTCGGACCGGCTCGTTCTCGAGAAGGGGCAGCTCAAGCGTCTGACGGATTCCCTGGAGAGCGCCTTCCGGATGGGCAGAGGCAAGGCCGCCGTGATTCTGCACCCCGGGGCACCGGAAGAGGCCCGGTTCCCCTACAGCTCAGAATTTCACTGTCCGTGGTGCGATGTTTCTTTTCGGGACCCCTTGCCGAGCCTGTTTTCCTTTAACACACCCCTTGGTGCCTGTGACACGTGTCACGGGTTCGGGCGCACCATCAGTGTGGAACCGGACCTGGTCATCCCTCACCCCCGCCTTTCCCTTCGGGACGGTGCGGTCAAGCCCTGGATGACGGATGCTTACCGGGAGGCCTATCGGGATCTGAAAAAATTTTGCAAGACGAAGCGGATTCCTCTGGACAAGCCCTTTGAGAACCTGAAGCCTGCACACCAGAGGATGATCAAGGAGGGGTGCAAGGATTTTTACGGAATCAAGGGATTCTTCGAGTGGCTGGAGACCAAGACGTACAAGATGCACATCCGGGTGCTCCTCTCCCGGTATCGAAGCTACGATACGTGCAAGGACTGCAGCGGCACACGGTTTCGCTCCGAAGTGCTCCAGTACCGTATCCACGGAAGAGACGTCGCTCAGGTCTACTCCATGTCCATCAAGGAGGCGCTTTCTTTCTTCCGGTCCATTTCCATGGACCCATTCCGTCAGGAACTGGCGGATTCGCTCCTGCACGAGATCCGGTCGCGCCTGGCCTGTCTTCAGGAGATCGGCCTGGGGTATCTCACGCTGGACCGGCAGTCGCGGAGCCTATCGGGTGGGGAAGTGGAGCGGGCACACCTGACCACGGCGCTGGGGTCTTCCCTGGTCAACACGCTTTATATCCTCGATGAGCCGAGCATCGGGCTCCACGCCAGGGATACGAAGAGGCTGCTGGACATCCTCCACAAGATCCGGGACCGCGGAAACACGGTCGTTGTGGTGGAACACGACCCGGAGATCCTCCTGAATGCGGACAACCTGCTCGACCTGGGACCGCTTGCCGGCGAGCAGGGAGGGGAAAGGGTGTATATGGGCCCCCCGGAAGAGATCACCCGCTGCTCCGGATCCATCACAGGAGAGACCCTGCGACGGCAGGGGGGGGCGAAGAAGAAAGGTGTGGTGAAGCAGGCGGCCTCCATAGCAAAGGCGGAGTTCCTGGTCATCCAGGGCGCGGCCGAACACAACCTGAAGAACATCTCGGTGGAGATCCCTTTGCAGAGGCTGGCCTGCATATCCGGTGTGAGCGGCTCCGGCAAGACCACCCTGATGAAAGAGGTGATCTACAAAGGGCTCTGCAAGCTCCTGGGAAAAGGAAACGAGAGGCCCGGGCATCACAAGACCATCGAGGGCCATGAAAAGATCGAGGATGTGATCCTGGTGGATCCTTCGCCTCTGGGGAACACGCCCCGGGCGAATTCCGTGACCTACATCAAGGCCTTTGATGGAGTCCGCTCGCTCTTTGCCGAAACACCTGCTGCACGCCTGCGGGGGTACACCGCAGGAACCTTCAGCTTCAATGCGGGCGAGGGGCGCTGTGAGGCCTGCCAGGGCGAGGGGTTCGAGAAGGTGGAGATGCAGTTCCTTGCGGATGTTTTCGTGGCGTGCCCGGCGTGCGGCGGAGCAAGGTACCGCAAGGAGGTTCTCGAGGTCACCTACAAGGGGAAGACCATCCAGGAGGTGCTTGCATTCACCATCGAGGAGGGGGCCCGGTTCTTTCAGGGGCACCCGGGCATCACCCGGCCCCTCGAGGTGCTCACCGGCATCGGTCTTGGCTACCTGAAACTGGGCCAGCCCCTGAACACCCTGTCGGGCGGAGAGGCCCAGCGCTTGAAACTTTCCGCGCACATCCTTCGTTCCCGGAAGCCGCATACGCTCTTCCTTTTTGACGAGCCCACGACGGGCCTGCACCTCTACGATATCCAGTTTCTCCTCAAGACCTTCGAGGCGCTCCTGAAGGCCGGCCACTCCCTTGTGGTGGTGGAGCACAACCTGGAGATCTTCCGTCATGCGGACTACATGGTGGACCTGGGCCCGGAAGGCGGTGATGAAGGCGGTGAGGTGCTGGTGCAGGGCACACCACAAGAGGTCATCCAGGAGAAGAGGTCCTACACCGGCAGCGCTTTGCAGCAATACCTGCACGACTTTTCCTCCGGCGCCCTGCAGGCACCGGAGGGAGAGAACAGGGTCAGGGGGAAGCGGTCACGCGGCGGGGACAAAAAGCGGATCGAACACCTGGCTGCTGTGAAAGCCGTTTCAAAGGGGCGGCTGCCCATGGCAAGATCTGAAACGGGTTTCAAGGATCCAGCCTCCGGCCATGCCACGGCTGCAAGCACAAACGGGATTAGAATCGAGGGGGCAAGAGAGCACAACCTGAAGGGCATCTCCCTGTCCATCCCCAGGGATCAGATCGTTGTGATCACAGGGCCGAGCGGTTCAGGCAAGTCCACCCTGGCCTTTGACATCCTGTTTGCCGAAGGGCAGCGGAGGTTTCTCGAGAGCCTTTCCGCATACGCCCGCCAGTACATTCAACCCATGGCAAAGCCGGATCTGGACCGGATTCAAGGCGTTCCGCCCACCGTGGCCGTGGAGCAGAGATTGTCCCGCGGCGGAAGGCGTTCCACCGTGGCCACCCTGACAGAGATCTACCACTACCTGAGGCTTCTCTTTGCCAAGATCGGGACCCCTTGCTGTACGGGCTGCGGCAGGCCCCTGTCCGGTCAGGGGGAAGAGGGGATCTGCCAGGACATTCAGGCCCGCTTCCGAAGGAAATCCATCTACCTGCTTGCCTCCATCATCCAGGGAAAGAAGGGCCACCACCGGGATCTCCTGTTGAGACTTCAAAAGATGGGGTACTCGGGCGTGAGACTGGATGGGGAGATCCTTGCCATCCGGAACATCTTTGCCGTGGACCGGTACAAGGAGCACGACATCGATGTCATCGTCTCTGAGATCGACCTGCGACGTGCTTCGGACACCTATCTCAGGGAGAAGGTGGGAGAGGCCCTGCGTGTGGGGCGCGGCGACGTGTGCGTGATCCACAAGAAAGACGGTGGGGAGAAGTACTACAGCAAGAGGCTCTTTTGCAGCCGATGCGGGATCGGGGTCCAGGAGCCCGACCCCCGCTTCTTTTCCTTTAACAGCCGCCACGGGGCCTGCACCGAGTGCGATGGGCTGGGCGCTGTTCCCACGGACAACGGATCGGAGAACGGGAAGGGGCGGGGGCGTGCACAGGACTGGGAGACCTGTCCGGCATGCATGGGGGCCCGCCTCCGGAAGCAGGCGCTCCACATCAAGATCCACGGAAAGAACATTGCCGAATGTGTGGCCATGACCCCGGAGCGGCTGCGGGAGTTTCTCCGCGGGCTGGACATGACGGAACGGGAGCAGCAGATTGCAAAGCCGATTGTCCAGGAGCTGGAGGAGAAGCTCACACTCATGGAGACCATCGGCCTTGGATATCTCGGCCTGGAGCGTTCCGCCGACACCCTGAGCCAGGGAGAATCGAGGCGTGTCAGGCTGGTGGCCCAGTTGACCGCCCACATGCGCGGCCTCTGCTACATCCTGGACGAACCCACCATCGGGCTTCACCCGAGGGACAACGACCGCCTCCTTGAGATCCTCTGGATGCTCCGGGACCGGGGGAACTCCATCCTGATCGTTGAACACGATGAAGAAACGATACGGAACGCGGACTACATCGTGGACCTGGGACCGGGTGCAGGGAGGGAAGGGGGGGAAGTGGTGGTGGCCGGCTCCCTGTCCGACCTGCTCGGCTGCAAGGAGTCCCTGACGGCACAGTTCCTTTCCAGGAAACGATCGTGGCGGTCCCTGGACCCCCGGCGACTGGAAAAGGGTGTTCGTCATGGGCGCATCTTCGGTGCAAGGGAAAACAACCTCAAGAACATCGACGTGAAGGTTCCCCTGGGCAGATTGACCGTGGTCACCGGTGTGTCCGGTTCCGGAAAGAGCACGTTGATCCGCGAGGTGCTCTACAAGGGGCTCCGGCGGAAGATTCTCGGATCCCGCAAGAAGCCGGGGCGGCACAGGCGCCTCTCGCACTGGAAAGGGATTCAGCGCGTTCTTGAAGTGGACTCCTCACCCATCGGCAAGACCACACGTTCGGTTCCGGCCACCTACGTGGGGATCTTCGAGGAGATACGAAGGCTCTTTTCCTACCTGCCGGAGGCAAGGGCACGCGGGTATTCCCCTGGAAGGTTCTCCTTCAACCTGAAGGAGGGACGCTGTCCCAAGTGTGAGGGAAAGGGGCGGATCCGGATGGAGATGAACTTCCTTCCTGACGTGTTTGTCCTTTGCGACGCTTGCAACGGGTCGCGGTACAACGAAGAGACCCTGGCCGTCACCTACCGGGGGAGGAGCATTGCAGAGGCCCTCGACATGACCGTGTGCGAGGCAAAGGAGTTCTTTTCGGAGCATCCGGGGCTGGTGGCATCCCTGGGCATCATGGGGGACATCGGTCTCGGCTACCTGACCCTGGGGCAGCCCACCAATACGCTCTCCGGAGGGGAGACCCAGAGGCTCAAGCTCGCAGAGGAGCTCTGCCGAGGCTCTTCCAGGGAGACCCTGTACATACTGGACGAGCCCACAACCGGCCTGCACCTCGCGGATATCCAGTCCCTGATGGATGTGATCCATCGACTCGTGGACCAGGGAAACACGGTGGTCATCATCGAGCACAACCCGGAGGTGATCTGTCAGGCGGACCATCTCATTGATCTGGGACCCGAGGGGGGATGTAACGGAGGAGAGTTGATGGCCATGGGCCCACTTTCCGAGGTTCTTCGTGATCCTGACGTCTCGTCCCATACGATTCATTATCTGAAACAGCATCTTCAGAAGAACGGGGACGAAGCGGCAATCAAGATCTGCGACTCGGCTTCCTGAGATGGAGTCCTGAAGCCGGGCGCAGCGCGTATGGGTGCACCTGAATGGAATCGGAAAACAAGAAAGAGGTCCTGGAAAGCATGCTGGCCAAGGGGGATGCCCTGCTTTGTATCGACAGCAGGCGGTCCGGCGTGCAGGTGCCGAGGGATCACATGAACAAGAGCAACCTGAGATTGATCCTGAACCTCGGGTTCCGGCACCCCATTACGTTGTTGAGCGAAGGGATCCAGGCGGACCTGCTTTTCAGCGGTGTGCTCCACCACTGCTGGATTCCTTACGAAAGCATATGGGGTGTGTTCAACCCCGTGTCGGGAGAGGGCGCATTATGGGTCGAGACCCTGCCCGACGAACTGCAGGGGCTGCCGGCAAGGATCCGGCAGAGGGACGCTGAAGAATACTTGCCATCCACGAATGGCTTGACCGTGTTTCCGGACACCCAGGAGGACCAGGAACACGACGGACCCGAAGAAACAGGGAACCACGATGCCGGCCGGGGCCTGAAACCGGTGCCCTCTGCAGAAGATCGCCCCGTCCCCTCGTCCCCGAGACAGACAAACGCCGGTAAGAAACCATCTCTCCGTGTTATCCCCGGCGGCAAGAAAGACTAGCCCGCGTTGAAAAACACCCACCTGCGGCGTTCGGCTTCATCCCTCTTCGCTCGACGTACAGGAAGTACACCTCGCTCCTCGGGATTTTGCTCGGATTGAACTTTGAGCGGAAAGCCTTTATAAGCCTTATCAAAGGAGGAGAGGGTTTTGGTTCGCGGTGAGGAAACGACGAAGGAACATCTGAGGCAACTCTTTTCGCCGGGCAGCCTGGCGCTGATCGGTGCAACGAACAACCTCTCCAAATGGGGAGGGATGATTCTCCTCAATGTCCTGATGAACCGCTATCAGGGCGAGGTCTTTCCCGTAAATCCCCACAGCAAAGAGGTCCTCGGTCTCCGTGCCTACAAAAGGGTTGCGGACCTCCCGAAAAAAGTGGATCTGGCGTGTATCGTGACCCCTGCGGAAACGGTTCAGGGCCTGGTCAGGGACTGCGCACGCAAAGGCATTCGTACCGTGCTGGTCATCAGCTCGAATTTCTCGGAAGCCGGAGAGGAAGGGAAGCAGAGAGAACGAGCGCTCGTGGAGGAAGCGCGGCGGAACGGGGTTCGGCTCATCGGGCCGAATTCCATGGGCGTGTACGGCGCATCCGTGTCGCTGGTCTGCATGATGGCCCTGATCGAACCCCTGGAGGGGAACATCGGGTTTGTTTCTCAAAGCGGCAACATCGGGATCCACATGCTCGGCTGGGGAAAGAGGCTGAAGGCCGGTTTCAGGCATTTTGTGTCCAGCGGGAACGAGGCGGATCTCACCTGCCAGGACTATGTCCGGTTTTTCGGCGAGGATCCCCGGTGCAGGTCGGTCATGATCTACCTGGAGAGCATCAAGGGAGAGGACAGCTTCGTGGAGATCGCCGGCAGGGTTGCACGCAGCAAACCGGTTGTGGTTTTCAAGGGCGGGAAGACACCTTCAGGACAGCGGGCCGCAGCCTCTCACAGCGGGGCACTGGCAGGGAAGAGGGATCTTTACGATTCCGTTCTGCGCCAGGCCGGGCTCATACAGGCCCGCACCACAGAGGCCTTCATCGATTGCGGACGGTCCCTGGCCAACCTGCCCCTGCCGCGGGGAGACCGGGTGGCGATCATCACAAGAGGCGGAGGCTGGGGTGTCATCACCACGGATGCCTGTGAGGACCACGGTCTCGTGGTGCCTCCCCTGTCGCCCGAGAGCTTTCAGGCCCTGGACAGGCTTCTCCCACCGTACTGGAGCCGCGGGAATCCCGTGGACCTGGTGGCCGTGTCCGATGTGGATCTCTACCTCTCCTGTGTGGAGATCCTCATGAGAGACCCGAACGTGGACGGGTTGATCGCGCTGGGGGCGCTTCCGGGCAGGGCCACGACGTATCTTCGGAAGCCGGAGATCATCGAGGCCATCGGGCTCGATGACGAAAAGGTCCTCAGGGACCAGGAAAAGGTCCAGAAGGCCGGTGCCCGTGTTCTCAACGGGATCGTGAACCTGATGAGGGAACTGGGCAAGCCGGTTGTCCTGGTGGGGGGAAGGCAGCTCTCCACCAGGTTCGAGCGCATCCTGGCCAGGGAAGGGCTGGACCTTTATACCACTCCGGAAAGAGCCGTGCGCGTCATGGCGCGCCTGATGGAGTACGCCCGCTACAGGAGACACCGGGCGGATCCGCATTGAAACGCTCACTTGATTCCTTTATTCTTGTCCTGTGAACTTGTTCCGGCATTCTTCAGGAAGGCAAATCCACGTTGAAGGTTCTTCTCATCTCCCCGCCCCATCAGCACATGTTCTCCCAGGGGCAGCCCCCCTACTATGCAGAGGAACAGGCCGTTCTGCCGCCCCTGGGGTTGCTGTGCATAGCGGGCTACCTGCTGGAGGCGGCCCCGCATCATGAGGTCCATGTCCTGGACATGCCGGTCCTGGAAATGGGCCAACCGGGACTGGTGCCGTTCCTTCAGTCGCTTCAGCCGGAGATCGTGGGCATCAACTGCCTGACCAACCTCCTCTGCGACACCCTGGAGACGGCCCGAACCGTAAAGCGCACATGCCCGGAAGTGCCCGTTGTCCTGGGCGGATATCACGTGCAGTTGTTTCCCCTCGAAAGCCTCCGGAAACAGGAGGTGGATGCCGTGGTGCTGGGGGCAGGGGAGGTCCCTTTCAAGAGGCTGCTCGACGGTCTCGAGGCAACAGGGAAGATCCCTCGCGTGCCGGGTGTGGCCACGGATGGGGAGGCATCGGTAGAGATTACGCAGGAGATCCAGACCGTGGAGGATCCCGACAACCTCCCCTTTCCGGCCCGTCATCTGACCCCCTACAGGGAATATTATTCCGCCACGAGCATCGCCACACCCACCACCCTGGCCATGACGAGCTTCGGCTGCCCCTTCCGGTGCATCTTCTGCAACACGAGTCGCATCCAGAAGATCGTGTCCAGGAGCGCCAGGCGCATCGCCGAGGAGTTCGCCTCCTGCATCGACCTGGGGATCCGTGAGATCGCGGTCCTGGATGAAAACTTTACCATCAACCGCAAACGCGTCATGGCGCTCACCGAGGAGATCCAGAGGAAGGGCTTGAAGGTTCTCTGGAGCATCAAATCCCGCGTTGACCAGGTGGATGCCGAGCTCCTGCGCGCCCTGCGCGGAGCCGGATGCTACAGCATCCACTTTGGTGTGGAGAGCGGGGATGAGGACATCCTCAGGGAGATCCGCAAGGATATCACACCGGATCAGGTGCGCAGGGCCTTTCGCCTGTGCCGGGACGAGGGGCTTGAGATCACGGCGGCCTTCATGCTGGGATTCCCGGGCGAAACCCGCGAGCAGATCAGAAAGACCACCTCCTTTGCCCTGGAACTCGACCCGAATTATGCGCAATTCTCCGTGGCCATCCCGCTTCCGGGAACGGAACTCTACCGCATGGCCTTTGAGCAGGGGCTTTTCCTGGATGACCACTGGCAGGCGTTTGCGCAAAATCCCACGTCATCCTTTCGACCGCCGGGATGGAACGAGATCTTCTCTGTGGATGAACTTCAAGCCTTGCTCGAGGAAGCCTACCGGAGGTTCTACCTGAGGCCCCGCTACATATGGCGCAGGCTCCGCGGCCTGCACAGCCTGAAGGAACTGAAGCGGAACATACAGATCGGTTTCCGCTTCCTGCTGAAGCGTTGAACCTTTCATGAGAACAGGATGATCCGTTTTCAGGTCGGTCATGACGGCAAGGGGCTCCGGGTTTCCAGTGCTGTTGCAAGGAACCAGGAGGGCTTGAGTGTTCGTGGCGCCAAGGTGCTCGTGGACCGGGGACGGGTTTTTGTGGATGGGCGCAGGGCCCTGAAGGCTTCCATGATCCTGAAAGGCGGCGAGCGGGTAGAGTTCTATCCTGACACGCCTCTGTCTCCTCCTGACCTCTGCTGGGACCATGTCGTCTGGGTCGGGCAGGACCTGATCGCTGTAAACAAGCCCCCCGGCCTTCTTGTGTACGGGACACGGGGGATCGCGGAGGATACGGTCATCCCCAGGTTGAAGCGGTTGCTTCAGAGCAGGGGGGAGTGGAGCAGAAAGGACAATCTCCTGCTCGTGCATCGCCTGGATCGAGACACCAGCGGGCTCCTTCTCGTGGCAAGGAATGCACAGGCCGCCCGGTCGGCGGAAGGGCAATTCTTTCGGCATGAAGTGGAAAAACGATACAAGGTGCTGGCACAGGGCGTTCCCGGCCAAAAGAGTTTTCGCTGTGCATCGGTCACGCGTGTAAAAAGGACTCCCGGCTCCTCTGGGGATTCGAAGAAGACGGAACCGCCGCGAGGTTCAGGCAGGAAACAGAAAGGGAAGGAAGCTGTGACCGCGTTCAGGGTACTTGAATCCCTTGCCGGATGCGCCCTGTTGGAGGCAAGGCCTTTCACGGGGCACACGCATCAGATCCGGATCCACCTGGAAGAGGCGGGACATCCCGTGCTTGGGGACATCCTTTACGGGCCGGGGACGGTCAGGGATGCCCGCTTTCGGGCCGTTCCGAGGCAGATGCTTCATGCAGCCTCTCTTGAATTTGCCGATCCCGGAACAGGAGAGCGCGTCAGGCTGCGGGCACCTGTTCCCAGGGACATGGAACAGGCATTGAGCCGGCTGAGAAAGGATGGATAGAGGCAAGCTTTGTCATCTGAACCCGGTACGGCCTTGAAATCACTCCAAAAAAACTTGCTTTCACTACATACATCTTATATGTCTGTGAGAAATATCCTCATAACCCTGCAGGGATGATTCGATACACATGTCAGCGAACGTGCATGCAATCGGAATGATTGCTGTCCTCGTATTGACAGGAATCCTTTTACGCATCCTGGGTGAAAAGCCGAAAGGGGTAAAACGCATCCTTGCCGGGATTGTGTTCGGTGTGTTCCTTGCATTCATCTCCATTGCAGCATCCGTTCATTCCTGTTCAAATGGACAGCCCTTTCTGCAATGGTTGATACCAAGTATCTGCTCAGCCCTGCTCATCATCTTCATAAAGAAAAGATGGGCAGGGATCCTTCTGGCCGGCCTCATGGTCATTTCCTCGCTGGCTCTTTCCCTGCAATATTCCATCCTGGTCCACAGCGACCGCTATATCGGCGTGCCGGAGTTCAACATACCCACGGATGATGGTCATGATGTGAGAAGAATAGACACGGTTCGATTATGGCATACATCTTTTTCCGGCCTGTACAGTATTCAGCAATTAAAAGACGAATCGTAGTGTTCTTTTGAACCCATCCCTGAAGATCAAAGAATGCCTATACGTATTGGGTATGTTTCCTTCCTGTCTGAACGGTGCCGGGCATTCAGCTTGAGATCCCTCTTTTCCTTGGCATTGATCCTCCTCTTTCTCCCCGCAGAAGACGGATGGTCCAATCCGTTCGACAACTTCGGTTTCGGGTCGCGCTCCACGGCCATGGGAAGCGCCATGACCGCCGTGGCGGACGATTTCTCCGCGGCTCTTTACAACCCGGCCGGTCTGGCGGATGTGGACGGCATGGAGGTGAGCCTCGGGTATTTCCATGCAGCCCCTGACCTGGAAACCTACTGGGCCGGCGCATGGAGAAACATGGATGAGGACACCATTTCAGGTTTCATCCTCGGCTTGGTCTTCGCACCGTTCGAGGTCCTGGGCTGCAAGGTGGTGGGCGGGCTGGGCCTTCACATTCCGGACAAGCGGGTGGCACGCAACCTCATGCTCCCCTATGACCAGCCTCGCTTTGTCATGTACGGGGCAAGGAACCAGCGGGTCGTGATCCTTTCTCCCAATGCGATCCGGATCACCTCCTGGCTGTCCGTGGGAGCAGGCTTCCAGATGTTCCTGGACACAACAGGGGGTCCGAGGTTTTCCCTTGTTGAAGATATCGAACGAAACGAGGCAAGGTTCAGTGAAGGGAAGGTCTCGTCAAGGCAGAAGCCGATCTACTTCCCTTTTGCCGGTGTCCTTGTGAAACCGCTCAAGGGCCTCAGGCTCGGCTTCGCGTTCCGGGACAAGCAGGAATCCCCGCTGGACATCCCCATCTACGTGGAGATCGAGGGCCTGACCTTCGGCCTTCCCGGCGGGGCGCTTCTCCCTCCGAGCACCATCGAGATCACAACACCGGCGCCCCGGTTCTTCTCTCCCAGGCAGTACGCCTTCGGGATTGCCTGGAGGCCATTCGAAGGTCTCCTGCTTGCAGCAGACGTGACCTATCAGGAGTGGTCTCCCTTTACCAACCCCACGCCCAGCGGCTTCACGGTCTACACGGGCGGGATCGACCGCCTCCTTCGGCCCATCCCCCGCTTCAAGCGGCCCCAGGGGGATTTTCGCAACATCTGGGTGCCTGCCGTTGGTGTGGAGTGGCGCGCCTTGAACGGACGGCACGTGGAGGTCCACCTTCGGTTCGGATACAGGTACCGGGAGTCCCCGGTCCCGGAACAGAAGGGAAGAACATCCTTTCTTGACAGCAACACCCACATCCTGAGCGGTGGCATTGGATTCACCTTGAAGAACCTGATTCGTCGGATCCTGCGGGAGCCCATCTCCGTAGATGCCCACGTGCAGGTTCTTCACCTAGAGAAGAGGGACTATGTCCGTGACCTCTTCGTGGCCGTTTCAGACCGGTTCGGCGACATCCGGTTCCGCGGACGCGTGATCAATCTGGGGGTGACCACCACGATTCACTTCTAACAATCTGGGCGATGTTGCCCGGCATCAACAGCTCACGAGTCGGATTCGGGGTGTTCCGTAGCGTCAGAGAATGGTTGAGCCGTGTATCCGGACATTTGTATGCGAGTGCAGTGGGGGGCATGCACTGATTCACAACCGGGAATCAAAGAGGCCAAGTAAACAAACTTTGAGATGTTTCAGGTCTTGCTGACAAATGTTAAGCGACTTCAGCGTTCAGACCACAGACAGCTTCTGGCGAAAACATTTAGTCTATGGGAATCAGTCAGGAGGTTGAAATCCAGTTGAAATTTGGAATCTTTCGTTCGGAGGAGTAACTCCTACAGCTTGTGGGTGGCATGTCTATTCATCCCTCTTGTTCATGGCTGACTCGTTTCCTACCCAGTCGATTATTTTTACAAAGCCTTTGCATTTTGATGACAACTGCCACCACCTGTTTTGTTATCTTTGTTTAGAATACGACCAAACATCTTCTATTTGGCATTGGACTCTCGGCCCTTCATATCCGGGAAGATTATCCGATGCATCCTGGCGAGCCGAGATATTTCTATCCGCCCGCCGGTGCTTCAGAACGAGAGCAACAACTGCTGGGATTTGTCTTAAGGATTCTGATAGGGGCCCCACAAATCGAAGAAAATGGATCAGCGCAGGATCTACATGGAAACGCGGCTGATCGTCATAACCTCAAGAACAACGCTGGTCTGTCTCATCTGGGCCGCTGCTGCCTGCACCGTTTCCTCCTTGTTCATGTGGGCAATGAACTTCTGCGAAGAAGACCTCGCCACAACTTTCCTCTTTACCCTCTGCATTGGGCTAACCGCATGTATATGCTTTCTGGTCACATTTGCGGTTTTGAAACCCCGGAACAAGTGGATTCAGATTGTTATGGTCGTGTTTACCATGATCCTCGGCACCCTTGTCGGTTCGCTCCTGGGATCTTTCATCGCAACAGACAAGGCCACGCATGATTTCCTTTTTGATCATAAAGACCTCGTTGCCCTGTACACATTCTACGCCGGAATGATCGGCTCCGTTGCAATCTATCTCTATTTCTTCCGCGAACGCGCCTTTTCCGCGGAAGCTCTGATCCAGGAAGAGAGGATCAGGCGCCTATCAACGGAGAAAAAGGCGGTGGAAAGTAACCTCAAGTTACTCCAAGCTCAAGTGGAGCCGCACTTCTTGTTCAATACGCTGTCCAGCATCCTGGGCCTACTTGAAAGCGATCCGGGGAAGGGGAAAACGATGCTACTGACTTTCATGCAGTATCTTCGGGCTTCCCTCGACAAGACGAGAGATGACAAGAGCACGATCGGCCAGGAGATCGAAATCATACGTGCCTACCTGGAGATCTTTACCTTTCGTATGGGAAGACGCTTACATTACGAAATCGATGTTCCCGACCGGATCCTGCACCTTCCCTTTCCGTCGATGATTATCCAACCCATCGTGGAAAATGCGATCAAGCATGGGCTCGAAACCAAGATCGAAGGGGGATCGATTCACATACGCATAAGGAAGGAGCAAAATATTCTCCGGGTGGAAATCGCCGACACCGGTCTCGGGTTCGACGAGAAGACGGAGTTGGGCTTTGGTCTGTCCAACATCAAGGAGCGTATGGACAACCTATATGGTGGAGAGGGGCAGATCGTTCTGCAATTGAACATGGAAGGAGGCCGACCGTGCGGCCTCAAGGTGATTCTCGAGATTCCCCATGTCTGAAATCCGGGCTGTCATTGCAGATGATGAGGAGCAGCTGAGGGTCTACTTGAAGGCCCGACTTTTTGAAGTCTGGCCGGACCTTATCCTGTGCGGAGAAGCCCGGAACGGGATCGAAGCGCTGAAGCTCATCGAGAAGACCCGTCCCGATATTGCCTTTTTGGACATCAAGATGCCGGGGTTGTCTGGAATGGAAGTGGCCAGACGTATTTCCGGGAAATGCCGGGTTGTGTTCATTACAGCCTATGACCAGCACGCTGTTGAGGCGTTCGAAAATGAAGCCATCGATTACTTGTTGAAACCCGTTACTACTGAGAGGCTGAACAAAACGTTTCAACGCCTGCAGGAACAGATTGCAGGTCCTTCCACCTCCTCAAGGGATATCCCGGAAATTCTGGAACGCATGCTCGTGGACCTGAAGAAAAAGGGGGCTCCTCGCTATCTGAGATGGATCAAGGTTCAAGAGAATGATTCCCTGAGGCTCGTTCCGGTTGACGAAGTGTACTACTTCCAGTCTCGCTACAAATACACCGTAGTCGTTACGCAGGGAGGAGAACACCTCATCCGGAAGACGATCCATGAACTGGAAACCAAATTGGACCCCGACAAGTTCTGGCGCATTCACCGGAGCACGATCGTGAATGCCGAGTACATCGACAAGGTGAGCAGTTCCTCCACCGGCCGTGGGGTGGTGAAACTGAGGGGCAGGACGGAAATTCATGCGGTGAGCAGGAGCTACTCTCACATCTTCAAAAGGATGTAACCCCAAGATTCTACAATCTTTACGATCAACCGTACTTGTTGCTACTCACATCCCATCCCCCGTTTTCCTATTTCGCCTGTAGCGGAGTCTACGGGTATTCATCCCATCGTCTACACCCTTCAAGTGGCTGTGTTTTGTTCTTATTTCATCCCCCATATGTGTCGTTCATGCACTGAATAAAGCGTTTCGTCACTTTTCTTTTGACGCGAGCACACGTCCTTCCTAGGCTGGCGATATGAGCTCGGCAGACGGATTGGAAATGCGTTTGTCGACTTTGACAGATAGAAATACGAAAGGAGTCAGATATGCTCATGCGATCCACGGGCCTCGGGAAGACGGAGTTGGTGGCGGATATACAGGATGTGAAGAGGAAGGGAGATCACCTGATTCTATACATGGATACGCTGGAGCCGGTTCGATGGAGAGTCCGAGCCACCGTGACGCTCAGAGAGATAAAGAGGCTTATCCTCGTTTCGCTCAAGCTTTCCATTGTCGTGTTCCTGCTGAATCCTGTCCGCTGGTTCCGCACGCCAAGGCATCCGGGCGATTATTAGATCCATTCCGTAACCCGAGGAGGAAAAACCATGAAGGTTCTGCTCATTCAGCCCCCGACCAATCCAAAGGTTGTCTATTCGGTGTCCCCCTATCACATGGAACCATTAGGGTTGGAGTATGTGGGGGCCAACCTGGCCAGCGGGCACGAGGTAAAGATTCTGGACATGCGCATAGAAAAGGAGATCGATCCAGTCTTCGAGAGTTTTGCCCCTGAACTGGTGGGCTTTACCTGCACCTCTGTAAACGCAACGACGGTCAAGGCGCTGGCCCGGAGAGTGA
The DNA here is from genome assembly GCA_964609935.1 of uncultured Thermodesulfobacteriota bacterium. GTDB lineage: Bacteria > Desulfobacterota > DSWW01 > DSWW01 > DSWW01 > CAYTRL01. The sequence continues at coordinate 20,848 of CAZSUQ010000003.1, forward strand.
AGAGGGCCTCGGATGAAGTAACCATCATGGTAGGTGGCCCCCACGCCCAAGTAGCACCACAGGACTTCCGTGATGGAAGTGTGGACATCGTCGTAGCAGACGAAGGCATGGGGTCATCGAAAGAAATCGCGAACAGACTGGAGGAGGAAAAAGATCTGGCAGCTATTCCGGGAACATGTGTGTTTCACGACCACGAAACCGTGATGACTCCCTCCGGACCGCCCCTTCCTCTGGACGAATTCCCGCTTCCGGACCGCTCTCTGACAAAGGTCTATCGGAAATATTATTCCATGTGGAAGTTTTCCCTAGCATCCATTCGTACTTCCACTGGCTGCCCCTTCCGCTGCAGTTTCTGCGCACAGTGGAAGCTGAACGGGGGTAGGTATTTCGTGCGCGACCCCAATGAGGTTTTAAAGGAACTGGCGCAGGTCGAGGAAGATTATATTATCATCACCGACGACGAAGCCATGGCTGATACCCAGCGGATGGCCCGCATGGCAGACCTGATCGGGACACATGGTATCCGGAAGAGGTATTTCGCTTATGTAAGAAGCGATACTATCGTCAAGCACCCAACGTTGATGGAAAAATGGAGAAGGATCGGTCTGGACATGGTTTTTATCGGTCTGGAATCCATGGTGCAAGAGGAGTTGAACGGATTCAACAAGTCGGTTTCCGTCGGGCAGAACGAACAGGCCCTGAAAATCATGAAGGATTTGGATGTAGTCGTATTTCCCAATTTTATTGTCTTGCCTCAATACACGATGAAGGATTTCCGGAATTTGGCCTCGAGAGTCCGGCGCCTAAAGCTGCCCTATGCCTCCTTTTTTGTGCTCACCCCGGCCCTAGGCACTGATTTCTATACCGAGGTACAGGGTCAGCTTCTTACGGACCACTTGGGGTTATATGATCGACAGCACCCTGAATAGCCCACGACCCTGGAGCCAAAGCGGTTCTGCCGTGAAATGGAACGGCTCTATCGAAAAACCCTCCACCTCCCGGCCTTTCTCAAATTTCTATTCCGAACAGGTTCCCTTAAGGAGGCGATTTCCTATCTGATCATGGGGAAAAGATACCTGAAGCGTATCCGATATGCCTACCGGGATTTGGAATGCGCATAGAACACGATATCCGTGGAATCGCTGGTACGTTTCGCGGAAAAGCGAAGGGAGTCTACCGATGCTTGAACCGATTCAACGCCCGGAAATCGTGAATCCTTACGGATTCGGGAAGGAAGGGTTCAATGATCAGACGTTCGTTCAAGATCTCAGCCTGGATGATCTTTTGAAGGGGGTGCCGTTTCATCCATCCAACGCGAAAGAATCCAGGGCCTTTGCAATGAAGGTGCTGATCAGTACAGGGTCAGGCAGAAAGACCGTGGAGTACAGGCAGGCAGCTTTTGACGACCTCGTTTCAACGGTCCGTCTTCGAGACAACGCTCGAAGATACGTACGGGTTTTGAGTGAGCTGGCCTACAAGCTGGACAGGTTTCAAAAGAAGAAGGATCTGCCAAACGGACTCGCCCTGGCAAGGCATTATCGAGATATTCTTGACAATCCTTACGATCTGGGGGAAGCCCATTCCGATGCACTGAAGTCTTTTCTGTCTTTCTTTATCGACGTTCGGGCCTCCTACGGATTCTCCCAATTGAAGAGCCTCCTCGAGCGAATCGGCGATTCGGCGGAGATAGAGTTTCGAATCTCCATCGATAAGAACGGTTCTCCCTTGAGAATGTATGCCTTGGAACTGGTCAGAAAAGAACCCCCGGAAAAGCGGGGATTTATGTCACTTCTTGAAAAGTTCATGGGGAAGAAGAGATACGAGCACAATCTGAGAACCACGGGTGGTTTGAATGAATTGGGGAAGATGATCCGGGAGTTTATGGAAAGGCAATTTGTTCCAGTGATCCATGCCTTTACACCGCAAATGCGAGAACTGATAGGACTCCTGGAGCCTCTGGACTTCTATGTGGGGTTTGCAGAGTACTTCGCGGCATTGAAGGAAATGGGCATAGAGATTTGCAAGCCGGTTCTTTTGCCAGCCAAAGAAAGAAGGCTGACGGCGAAAAATGCAAGGAATCCTCTTCTGCTGGGAAACCGTGTCATGGATGCAAAAAGCAGGGCGACTTCCGTGATTCCGGCAGATTCCCGGAACCGTGCGGGGAAAATCGTTCCCAATGGGATCCGATATCATGCGGGTGAGAACCTGTTTGTCATAACAGGCCCGAACAACGGAGGAAAAACAACGTACGCAAAAACCATCGGGCTGGTTCAACTGCTGAGCCAGAAAGGACTGCCGGTTCCTGCAGAATCTGCAGAGGTAAGCTTTGTGGACGGAATTTACACGCATTTTGTAACGCCGGATGATATTACCAAGGGGGAAGGAAGGTATCGGAACGAATTAAGGAGAATGAAGGAAGTATTTGATAGGGCAACCCCCTACAGCCTAGTCATCCTGGATGAGCCTTGCGGCGGAACCCGTTACGAGGAAGGGCTTCGGCAGTCCCTGGCCGTGCTCGACGGTTTTCACAAGCTGGGTTCTGCAACGTTCTTCACCACCCACATGCACCCGTTGACGACGGAAGTGGAAAAGGGGAGGTTTCCGGCTGCAAAAAACCTGACCGTCGAGTGGTCCTATGCAGATGGAAAGATGAATTACACATACAAGATCATCCCCGGTGCCTCGGACGCGAGTTACGGGGAAGAGATCGCGAGGGAGATGGGCTTGATGCCCGAGAACATTGAAAAACGGTTTCTCGAAGAGCGGAGGAAGGGGGATATGAGGAAATTCTCAGAAGGAGATTCCAATAATTTTCTTTCTTTTTGATTCCAGACCTAACCTATGTTTTGTCCAAGGTGTTGTGTCAGGAAAATATCGTTAGGATTTCATATTTCTTCCTGGCGGATAGGAACACGGGGAATGCACATTGCTATAAAAAACTTGAAAAAAGCCGAGCCACGAAAGAATGAAGATCTCACCTCCATACCCTTACCCCGTCCTTGCATCCAACGATCGTCTTGAGCCGTGCGCGGGCTTCTCTGTTTCGAGGAAGGCAATCTCCTCCACGGTGAGGGACAGGGCCCCGAAGTCCTCCTCCACCCGTCCCCGCAGGAGATAGGGACGGTTGTAGCCCATCAGGTGGCAGAACCGCTCGTATGCCCTGGGGAAGAAGGTGGTTTCGTAAAGAGCAGTGGTGTCCTCGAAGCTCACGAACTCCATGGGCTCCTTCCGGTTCGTGAGCACGGTCTTGCCCGTGACGAACCAGCCCACGGTGAAGACCTTCCTTCCCACGTGCTCGGAGAGCTCTGCGGCCGGGACCACCGTGCCGAGGCGGTGGATCAAAGGACGGTAGAGCTCGAGGGGATGCCCGGAGACAAGGAGTCCCAGGGTCTCCATCTCGTGACGTAGGCGGACAAGGGGGCTGTAGGGCAGGGCCCCCGGAGGCTCGAAGGGGCCTGGCAGGAGCGCCGGGGAGTCCTCGAACAGCTCCCCTTTGCCTTCTTCCCTTTCCCCTCCCTTCCCCACCCTTCCTCCTTCCCAGGCCAGCAGCTCCCAGAAAAGCTCCGGCCGGGAGCGGCCCCGGGCAATCGAGTCCAGGCAGCCCACCTTGATGAGGATCCTGAAGTCCGCAGGGTCCGCATCCACCCGGTGAAAAAGGTCGGCCAGGGAAAGGAAGGGGCCTTTACGTGCTCTCTCCTCCAGCAGGGCGTCCAGGGATGCCCTGCGGACTCCTTTCAGCTGCATGAGTCCCACCCGAAGGCTTCCGTCCCTTCCGGTGTAGGCGTATTCGCTCTCGTTCACATCCGGCGGCAGGACCCGGAGCCCCATCCTCCGGGCCTCGGACAGGTACGCCATGGTGGTGTAGTAGCCGCCCTGGTTGGAGATCACGGCAGCCATGAACGCCGCCGGGTAATGGGCCTTCAGGTAGCAGGCCTTGAAGGAGACCAGGGCATAGCTGGCGGAGTGGGGCTTGCAGAAGGAGTAGCCCTGGAAGCTCAGGATCATCCTCCACACCTCCTGGACGACCTCGGGGCGGACGCCGCGCGCACGGGCGCCTGCAAAGAACCGTTCCCGGAAGTCCGCGAGCCGGGCGTGCCTGTGCTTCTTGGACATCACCTTGCGGAGCTGGTCGGCCTGGACCGCGTCGAACCCGGCCAGGGCCATGGCGACCCTGGACACGTCCTCCTGGTAGCAGAGGATGCCGTGGGTCTCCTTGAGGATCCCTTCCATGAGCGGGTGCAGCGGGGTGTAGCTCCCCCCGTGCACCCTGCGCACGTACTCGCGGATGAACTCGTTGGCAGCGGGCCGGATGATGCTCGACTGCACCACCAGGTGGTCGTAGTCGCCCTTGCCGGTCTTTTTCAGCAGCTGGCGCATGGCCGGGCTCTCCACATAGAAGACGCCCACGCTGTCCCCCCGGGCCAGCATCTCCCGTGTTTCGGGGTCCTCCAGGGGATCGAGGCTCGCATAGGAGAGGCAGGGGCCCCCGTCTGCACGGACAGAGGCCAGGGCGTCACGGACCACGGCCAGGGAGCGGTTCCCCAGGAGGTCGATCTTCACCAGTCCGGCCGCCTCGGTGATGTCCTTCTCCCACTGGATCACGGGCACGCCCTTGCGGGCCTGCTCCACGGGCACGCGTTCCGGCAGGGCGTCCGGGGTGATCACCACGCCGCCGCAGTGCACGGACAGGTGCCGGGGGATCCCCTCGAGGCGGCGGGCCCACTGGAGGATGAGAGGCCAGGGAGGGTGAAGGATACCGTCCCGGAATGCGGGATGCCCGGCCACTCTCTCCTCTCCCAGGGAAGGGTTGAAGGGATCCCCCAGGTGGCTGAACCCGTGGGAGATGTTTCGGATCTCCCCGTCCGGTATGCCGTACACCTTGGCCGTCTCCCGGAGCGCGGCCCGGTAGCGGAAGCCCACGTGGTTTGCCACCATGGCACAGTGTTCCGGCCCGTACTTGTCCAGCACGTAGGCAAGGACCGCATCCCGTTCGTCCCATGGGAAGTCCACGTCGATGTCCGGGGGGTCGGTGCGGCCCGGGTTGAGGAAGCGCTCGAAGAAGAGGTTGTGCTCCAGGGGGTCCACATGGGTGATGCCCAGGCAGTAGGAGACAAGGCTGGCCGCGGCAGAGCCCCGGCCGCAGGTGACGGGAAACCGGCGTACGATGTCCTCCACCACGAGGAAATAGGAAGCCAGGGACTATGACCGGATGATGTCCAGCTCGTAGTCGAGCCGTTCGCAGACGGGTTGGGTGAGGGATCCGTATCGCTCGAGCGCCCCTTCCCTGGATTTCTCTTTAAGAAGGGTGAAGGCCTCCTGCGTGGGGAGCCCTTCAAACCGGGGAAAGACCCATGAGCCCCATGGGGCCCTGTCCATGCGGCACTTCTCCGCGATCTCGTGCATCCCCTGCAGGGCCTCCGGGCAGTGCAGATAACGCTGCACCCATTGTCGGACGGGCTGAAACCACGCCCAGGCGGGTGCCAGCTGGCTTGCGGGAAGCCTGTCCAGCTTGGCTGAAAGCCCGATGGCCCGGAGCAGCCGGTGAAAGGGGTAGTCCGCAGGGTCCAGGAAGTAGACCGGTGCCACGGCCGCAAGCGGGACGGCGGACCGGCGGCTGAAGCGGATGAGCTTGCGCTGGGGCCCGTAGGGGTAGAGCGCCACGTAAAGGCCGTCCGTGCCGGAGTCCCGGGCCAGCCCCTCCAGAAAAGAGGGGGAAGAGCTCAGCACCACCAGTCCCTCCCGGTCTTCTCCAAGGGCATCCCGCAGGGAAAAGCCCGGCTTTTTCTCCTTTTGCTGATGGAAGCGGGTCAGGAGGCGCGCAAGCCGGCGGTAGCCCCGGGCCCCGGTGGCCAGGAGCCGGACCTGGGTCGAGGGAGAGGCCGGGAGGTGAGCGCCCAGGAGAGGGGTGAGCCCCATCTGACGGGCTGCGTCCCAGAAGGGGAGGATGCCGTAGAGCCCCTGCCGGTCCGTCAGGGCCAGGCTGGACACGCCGGACTCGGCCGCGCGGCGACAGAGCGCCTCCGGCGAGGCCGTTCCCCAGAGCAGGCTGTAGACCGAATGGCAGGCGAGCGGGACGAAACCGGTGCTCATTCCTCCTCCCTTTTGAATCAGCATAGGTGAAAAAAAGGTGAAAGTAAATCCTTTGTTCAGGGTATTAAAGATTTTGGCCAGGGTTTCCGATGACGCGTCCATTAAATCCTTTTGCAGTGTTGTCATGCGAATGACTCCTGTTGTGTGAAGAGACTTCTCAAGGTCTGCCGCCATTTGCTTGCAGCCATGGCGGGATTCCTGAAATGGACGGGCACCAGGCCATGAAAAAGAGAACTACACGTTCCGTGCTCCTCTCCCTTGCGGTTTTTGCGTCTTTCACCCTGGGCATTCCGTGTTTTCCAGCCCCTGTGTACGGGACGATTTACCTGCATCACTCGCCGGTCGCCCTCTCCTGGCTTCCTGCTTCAGGTTCGATACAGCACTACAATGTTTATCTTTCCGTTGACGGCGGGCCTTTCCAGCTGCTGAGCAGCGTCTCCACAAACCTGTGCGATGTGCACATGCAGGACAGTCACAGCTATGTGATTCAGCTGGATGCAGAGGATGAGCAGGGGGGCCGCGGTCCCATGTCGGATCCTTCGG
>CAZSUQ010000004.1:0-27219 GCA_964609935.1 uncultured Thermodesulfobacteriota bacterium
CCCGTTCGATGAGGGGGGAGGTGCACACCAGGAGCCAGTCATCCCGGTGAAGCGCCTCGTTCCTCACAGAGAACCGGGCCCAGTAGGCGGAAGAGGTGATGCCGAAGTTCGAAACACGGCCCTTTGCCGGGACGAAACGGTCCGAAAGCGGCCTGGAGGATACGGCCTCCAGGTCCCATTTGCGATGGGGATCCTCGAGTATCTCGAGCATGGAGAATCCCAGGTGGACATGGCGGGTCTGGTTGGAGAGGACGACTGTGGTATGGGCGGAACCGGGGAGAACGGCCGGCAGGATTGCGACCAGGAACAAGGCCAGGAAGAGATTCAACAAAAACCGAATCAAGTTCATTTCCTTCCCCGTACGACCGGTGTACAGAAACGGTTCGTTCCGAGTCAGGATGAGGACTCTCGTTGGTTTTGGGGCAGAGGCAATGGGTCCTTCAAAAAGTATTAGAACATGCTTTGGGGCTGAAAGGATACAGAAAAAATCAATTTTATACCAGAAAAATATCACTGTATGTTGATATTCATACCTCTCTCAGATCCAATAAAAAAGATCCGAATCCGGGTTAGGATATTCGGATCGTAAAGAGTTCATGAGTAGCTGTACAACCTGACATGACGGATCTTGTCGCCACGGAAGTCGTAAAAGCAGCCGTATCTCGCGGTAACCGACTCCCCCTGCTTCAGGGATTGTCCCAGGAAATCGGGCAAGTCGATCTTTGCGGTGAAAGTGTCCTCCGTTTCCACGGCAACCCTGTTTCCGTCAACGAGAATGCTCTTCGGATGAATCTTCTCCGTGAATGCCTGCTGGAGTTCGGCAAAATGGTTCATAACAGCCTCCCTCCCTTCAAGCCTCACATCCCGATACTCGAAGACAATATCCTCTGCGTAATAATCGGAAAGTGCTTCAAGGCCTCCGCTATTGAATGCCCTGTAGTATGCTTCCATTTTCGTCCTGTTCATACTTTGTCTCCATCGTGTCTTCCGTTCGCGCGGCGGCAGTCCCTGTTTCCCATGTCAAAAGATCTATGTCTTTACATGGGTCTTGGTCAAGAGTCCGAGCAAGACGTTTTCACTCGCGATGTTTTCTGCCTAACAGCTGGTGTGCATCCACAAACTCCCTTGCCGAACTGGAACTCAGAACAGAGAGTTCCCCCGCAAGCGCCACTCCCGCTGCTATCTCGGCAAATTTGCCCGCCTTTCCCGGCCCGTCACAGCCCAGGATCTGAAGACACTCCCTTTGTGTGGGAAGCGTGCATCCTCCCCCCACTGTGCCCACGATCAGGCAAGGGATTTGAACGGTCACATGCAGGCCCCCTTCCTGCATTTCGGACGCATGCAGATACCCGCAGGTCGCCTCGGGCAGATACCCCACATCCTGACCACAAGCAATAAAGAGCGCAGCCAACCCGTTTGCAAACATGCACTGATGACCGTGTGTTCCTGTAACGGCCCAGTACTGCTGAAGGGTTCTGTAGAGATGCATCCAGTCGGCTGAGGTGGTGTGTAACAATTCCTGGAGAACCGTTTCCGAAAGTCGTACCTCTGCGGTTACATTCTTCCCAAAGCCACTCATTGTGCGTGATGCCACAGCCTTCTTGCCCATATCCACAAGGTGGCAGTTCCGGGGATCCATGTTCGGGGCGTTCTCTGTAATCCATTTGCTTGCAGCATCTGCAGCCACAACGACCATATTGGGACCCATGGCATCACCCGTGCTCATCTCGAACTCCATGGTGACTCCTTGTGCCACATGCTTGATTCTCATCCCGTGGAATTTCCCGTGCCGGCTTGTTGCTTCCATCACCCGGGCGATTTCATCGGCATTCTGTTCGCACCACCGGGCAAAACGCATTGCATCATCAAGGCCTGGGATTCTGAACAGGTAGGGAACCATGAAAAAGTCTGAATGAATGCGCGTGAAGCACCCACCGGCCTCTGAAATGGCCTTCATGCCGCGGCTGTAAGAGGCTACGAGCGTTCCTTCGCTTGTGGCCAAAGGCACGACAAAATCGCCTTTGGCAAATTCCCCCTTTATTCGAATGGGTCCGGCAAGACCCAGAGGTACTTGGGCGACCCCAATGAAATTCTCGATATTTCCGGCAGTGCAGGAAGGATCGAAACCATAGTTCGTGATGTGCGACAGCTCGACACCCATATCCATTAGCAGGGAACATCTCTCGGCAATGATTTCCGCTGACGTATTCCGTTTTGCCCGTGGAATTTTCATTGGCTTCTCCTGTTCATGTCGTGCCACTCTATGTCACCCGAACCAAGCGGAGGGGTCCCACGGTTCCAGTCTATGCCATCACCTTCCCGGTTGTCATCCAGACGAAAACCGAGAAATCACACGGTTTCATCAAAGGAGGAAGTGTCTTTTCCTGGCAGGTACGGGTCAGAACTTGCACTTGAAGAAGAAATTGAAGAACCAGTCCGAGGTGAGCTGGCTGCCGTTGACATCCCGGTAGAGACAAAACGGGGTGGAGACGTGTAGAAAGGACTTGTGGCTGAGCCATTTGAGGTGAACAGAGGGCCCCAGATACATGGCCGTACCGCCTGTGTCTTCATTGGTGATACGGTCCACACGGTCCCTGCCCACCCACTGGACAATGCCGTCCAGCCCCACGTCGAAGTAGTGGCTTACGGCATATCCATAGAAAAACATCCCCTTGAAGAAATCGCCCTTCTGGGTTTCCACACCGCTGTGCTCCCCTTTGCCTCTCAACCCGAAAAAGAACTCGGCATCGAGTCGCTGCCGGGTCCATAGGTAGGTGAATGTCAGCTCCGAATAAAAATCCCAGGCCCCGGTTCCCCCGCCGTCGGCATCCGTCTTGCCGGTGGGGGATCCAAAACCGAGACCGAGTGCCATGAAAAAGGGGACACCGCTGTCCGGGTTCAGGACCTGGTAACGAACCAGGAGGGCAAGGTCACCGATGCCGTGCGGAGTGGCCAGGCTGGTTCCGGCTGCATCCTTGATATCCATGAGGAGCAGGGGGAGTTGGACCCGAACATCGAGCCTGTCCATGACGCCGTAACGGAACCCGAGAAAGATCAGTTGTTGTGCGATTTCCGCCGGACCGGGCCCCGGATGAGGGACATGGGAGTTGCCCTGGTAGAGCGCGTCCTTCTTCGTGTACCTGTATTCCAGCTTGAGGGCAGCCACGCCGGGCTTGTAAACCTGCCCACCGATGGAAAAGTCGGGCAGGCAAAAGGGTTCCATGGATTTCCACCTGGGTTCCTCGGCATGGGCTTCACAGGCGAGGAGGGCGAACCCGATGAAGATCAATAAAGCGATTCTGTTCATGGGCAAAACCTATTTCTTGGGTAATGGAATAAACATGACAAGCAAGAGTCCCACCAGGATACCTATCCCACCCGAGAGGAAAGCGAGGTCATAGCTGCCGGTTCGGTCAAAGATCACTCCGCCCAGGACCGGGCCCAGAGCAGGACCCACAGCGGTGAGAGAGGTAAAAAGCCCGAAAATGCCCCCAACGGACTTCACGCCGAACAACTCGGAAATGACGCGCGGGATCTGGGGGACAAAGCCGCCGTATGCAAAGCCGAAGGGAACCACAAACACAAACATCATCCAGGGCTTGTTTACGAAGATGAGCCAGAAGAGCGTGCACGCACCGAGGATGAAGCAGAAACAGATGGATCGCTTGGTCCCGATCTTGTCTGAAGCCGCGCCCATGACCAGCCTGCCAAGGGAATTGAACGCAGCGGCCAGCCCCAGTGCAAGGGCTGCCGTCGCTGCAGGCACCCCTTTGTCCGTGGCGTGGGGCACCATGTTCACCTGGGCCATCATGACCCCGAGGAGTGTGAGCACCACGGTCACGCCGAAGATCCAGAATGATCTAGCCTTGAGCGCCTGACCCAGGGTGTAATCCACGGGTGTTTGTGCGCCGGCTTTGGGGCTCTCCTGGGGTTTTCCTCCTGTTTGCGGTGGTGACTCGGCCCTGTCCGCACCCAGGGGCAGGAGGCCCATGTCCTGGGGTTCCTTTTTGAGAAACAGGGCCCCGGGAAGAACGATACCGCAGGTCAGTGCAGCGAGCACGAGAAACGCCACACGCCAGTCATGGCTGTCGATCAGGGATTGCAGCATGGGGGAGATGATCAGCCCGCCGACACCCCCGCCGGCGAACAGGATGCCCAGGGCCAGACCCCTCTTCTCGATGAACCATCTCGGTATGGTGGAGGAGAGGGAGATGAACAGGAAGGAGAATCCCATGCCTCCCAGAAGACTGTAAGATAAATAGAACTGCCACAGGGCCGTGACGCGGGAAGAGAAGAAAAACCCCAGGCCAAGAGCAAGCCCCCCGGCAATATTGACCAACCTTGGGCCGAATCGATCAACCAGCACACCGCAGACAAAGGAAAAAACCGACATGGCGAGGATGTACAGCCCAAAGGCCCCGGTGAGCGATGCCCTGGACCAGCCGAACGCCTTGGCCATGGGTTTTACGAAGATGCCGAAACTCACGACCTGCCCGGCGGAAACGGCATAGATAAACGTTGCAGCTGCCACGAGGATCCATCCATAGAAGATCTTCTGCTTGTCTGGTTCCAAGGCGGCAGCCTCGGTTCTGGGCTTGTTCATGCGTACGGCCTCACATTCTCTTTAAAGGAAGAATTGGCCCTTATGAATCCCTTTCAATATGAACGCGGCATCCCCAAACCGTACTGGGAAATGGTGTTCAAGGCCATCTCATTCGTTACGGGCGCAATGGCGTTCAGGCGAAGATCGCGCCAGAGACGTTCCACGCCGTATTCGCACATGTACCCGCTGCCGCCCATGGTCTGAATGGCACGGTCTGCTGCGAATATGGAGGCGTGGGAGGCGGCGTATTTTCCTATGGTGGTGGCCATTGCACATTTTGGAGATCCCTGGTCGTACAGCCAGGCAGCCTCAAACACCTTGAGCTTGGCGGTTTCCAGGTGCACCTTGGCTTCGGCCAGGGGGAACTGCAGCCCCTGGTAAGAGCTGACCGGCCGGTCGCCCCAGATCTTTCGCTCGTTGGCGAATTCCACCGCCTTGCGAATGGCCAGCAGGCCCGTTCCCACGGCAAGCGCTGCAACAACGATACGCTCCGGGTTGAGAACGTCGAACATGGCTTTCAGAACGCCCCCTTCCTCGCCAATGATGTTCTCCTTGGGGATCTTCATGCCGTCGATGAATACGGCATAGGTGTTCACGAAACGCGAACCCAGCTTCTTAAAGGGGCGAGACTCCACGGCCGGATTAGGAAGATCCCCCACCAGGATGGAGAGTCCGCGTGTCTTGTGCGCAGGATCCAACGGGGAAGTGCGTACGTACAGGGCAATATACTTGGCTTCATCCATATGCGAGATGAACATCTTCTGCCCGGTCACCACATAGTGGTCGCCCTTGAGCTCGGCCCGTGTCTTGATGTTCGTCACGTTCGAACCCGCATCCGGCTCTGTAAAAGCACCGGCCCACACTTCGCCGTTGATCAGGCCGGGCAGGTACTTCTTCTTCTGCTCCTCGGTTCCGTGCCGCGAGATCAGGTATCCGCCAAAGCACGGCCCTCCAACCAGGATGCCAGCAGCCCCCATGCCCACCCCGTTCTTTGCCAGGGCTTCGGCCGCAATGGCCATGTCCAGAAGGCCCAAACCACCGCCGCCGTATTCTTCGGGGATCGCCATGCCCACGATCCCCTGGGCAACCATGGCATCGATGAACTCGTTTGGGTGACATTTCTCTTCGTCGATTTTCTGCCAGTATTCCTCGCCGAAATCGCCCGCGATCTTGGCTGCCAGCTCCCGAAACATCCTCTGTTCATCCGTGTAGCTGAATTCCATGTTTTCTTCCTTCCTTTCTGAATTATTCGCCTTCTTCGAGCTTGTAGGACCCAAGACCCGGCTTGTACTCCCGCTTCGCGAATTTCTTCAGAGCATGCTGAAACCAGCTCTTCTCCCCCTGGAAGAACGCCAGCTCCTGGGCTTTGGCGTTCTCGAATTCCACGGCCTCGTACCAATCGCTGGGGAGTTTCCTGAAAACCTTTTTGATGGCTTCCAGGGTGAGCGCGTTCTTGGTAACGAGCAACTGTACGAGTCGATCGGTTTCCTCTGCCAGCTTCTCCCTGGGTACGGCGATGTTCACCAGTCCCAGGTCCACGGCTTCCTTTCCGGTAAAGGTTTCGCCTGTGAGGCAATAGCGCAAGCCCTGTTTCCGGTTGAAGTTGTTTTTCACGGCCCAGGTGGTGCCACCGGCGGGCAGCACGCCGAAGTTGACTTCCGACAGGCCCATAACAGCATCCTCGGCCGCAACGGCCAGGTCGGAGATGCCCACCAGGTCCACCCCACCGCCAAAGCAGTAACCGTGCACGCTGCAGATCACGATTTGCGAGGCCTCGATCAGCCGATCAAACCATTTGCCGGCTATGTCGGCCTGCTTTTTGAAGGTTTCAGGGCTCTCCATCAAAGGCTCGAAAAAGAATTTTTCGAGATCCATGCCGCCGCAAAAGGCATCGTCACCCGAGCCGGAAATGACGATGACCTTGATGCCGTCCTGTTTCTCGATTTCATCCAGCGCGGCGTGCATATCCCTGTGCAGATCCGGGCTCATGGCGTTCTTCTTCTCGGGGCGATTGAGCAGGATTCTCGCCACATCATCATCAAGGGTCAGGATCACTGTTTCAAACTTCTTTTCGGTGGACATGAGATCTCTCCTTTTCAAGGGGTTTCATGCAGTCGTTGGTTTTGCAAGGGTGCAGCGGGATCCCTCCGCTTCCGTCGGGAGGAAAAAACCCTTTACGATTCTTCTTCCCGCTGGCGGAGCGCCTTGCGGTTCACCTTTCCGGTTGCTGTTCTCGGCAGCGTGTCGATGAATTCATACACGCGAGGCCGCTGGTAGTCGGCAAGCTCACTCTCCTTCATGAAGCGGTCCAGATCCCTGTCGGCCAGGTCGGATTCCTTGGAGATAACGAAGGCCTTGACCTTCTGCCCCCATTCGGGGTCGGACACACCGATCACGGCAGCCTCCGCCACATTCGGGTGGGAAAGCAGAACCTCCTCCACCCGGGAGGGCATGATGTTGATGCCGCCCGAGATGATCATGTCGTCCACGCGGCCCTGCAGGTACAGGTAGCCGTCTTCATCCATGTGGCCCATGTCACCCGAGTGCCACCAGGTGTTGATCCCGTCCGGCTCAAAGATCCTGCGGGCAACCGGGGGATCGTTCCAGACCAGACTGGCAACCGAAGGCCCGCGAATGATCACTTCACCCGCCTCCCCCACGGGCAGTTCGTCGCGTTTCGTGCCGCCCGGTTTTATGATCCGGATGTCCGCGTTGAGCATGGGTTTGCCCACGCTGGCCAGCTTGTCTCCGATCATGTCCTCTTCAAAGGCAACGGCCCCGGCCGAGGCCCCCAGTTCCGTTGTGCCGTAGATCTGCATCAGGTGGGGGCTGATACCCTTCTGGATCCGTTTCAGCGTGGTGGGATCCATGACCTCCCCGGCAAAGGCGGCCAGCTTGATGGAACTCAGGTCGTATTCACCGCTGTCGGCCCCTTGCGCAAAGAGCATCCGCCACATGGTGGGCACGAGGAAGGCCACGGTTGCCTTTTCCTCCTGCACCGCTTCCAGGTACGCCTTGGGATCCCACTTGCAGCGGAACACGATCTTGGCCCCCACGTTGAAAAAGGGGAGGCTGGCGTTGTACCAGGCCACAAAAGAGGTTGTGAAGATGTTGAGCAGGGCATCGGACGGCTTGATCCCATTGTAATTGTAGAGCCCGCCCCGTGCACCGTCGGTGAGGGTGCGGTTGGTGTGGACGATCCCCTTGGGAATGCCGGTTGTGCCCGAGGAAAGCACAATGGCCGCCGGGTCGAATTCATACACCGGCATGGGTTCAAAATCCATGGTGTAGTTCTTCAGATCCGCAGGAATCTCGGCCGCGGGCTTTGCTTCCGGATCAAGCTCGGCAGGCACAGAGGATGTGGCACGCACCGAACCTGTTACAAAGGGGCACAGCCCCAGCAGTTCCTTTGCCTTTTCTTCCATGGATGCGTCATAGACCAGCACCCTGGGCGAGAGGCGGTCCAGCATGGGGGAGAGCGCCATGGCTGTTTCGCGCACGTGCAGGGCCACGGGCACCGCTCCCAGTTCAAAGGCTGCGAACAGCGCGATACAGTGAACCGTGCTGGGGTACAGCATGAGCGCAACCCGGTCGCCCTTGCGCACCCCGAGTTCATGGTAGAGCGCGGCACAACGCTGCAAATGATCGAGCAGTTCCCGGTACGTGTAGCGGGTTGTTTCATCAACCGCGACCTCGTTGTTCGGAAACCACCGTGCTGCCCGGTGCAGCATTTCCCGTACGGTAATCTGATCGCTCTCTCTCATCGGGAGCCCTTTCCTGAACCAAGTTTCTCGTGAAGTGCCCGTAATTCAGGGCGGGTTTCAGGGACCTTTGATAGAACCAGCATCTCGAACTCTTCCTCTTTCTTCTCTCCCTTTTCCGTAAAGGTCACGTGCAGATTCTTTGTGTCCTCACCTTCTTCTACTTCCAAAACCTCGCCGGCTCGAACGTGAATCTCTTCTTCAACGGCTTCGGAAAACAGCGTCCCCGGATCCCCCTTGCGGGAAACAAGTACGGATATCCGCAGGTCTTCCACCTTTTTCAAAGCCAAAGAAGCTTGCCGCAGGGTGTAGGAAACAAGGGCGGTGCCGTCCTCTTCCGGCACATTCCCATCCCGGCCGGTGACGACGATAAATGCGATTTTCTGTGGAATCTCCCCGTCAAAGGGGCGCAGGACCAGACCGCCAAAAGGTCCGTCCTTTTCCAGAATCCTTTCGAACTCAAAGGCGCTCACAACGTTCCTGCATGTCCCGTAACCAAGCTCTCCCTGTGCGTAAGGCATGTACTGACCTGCCTCCGGAGAGAGGATGATCTCATCCACCACCAGGTCCAGCACTTCATCTTCCTGTTCAAAAACGATTGCCTTGGGTTCGCACACGGCCAGGCAGAGCCCACAGCCCAGGCACCTTCTGCAGCTCAGGCACCTTTCGGCTTCCTGCCGGGCCTGCTCCGCGCTGAAGCCGGTCTCCACCTCTTCGAGACCGTCCTTCCTTCTTTCCGGTTCCAATTCAGGCATCTTCTGCCTCTTGGAAGGACAATCCGGAAAACCGATGATGTATCGCGAACCCGATTCCGCCACGGAATGCTTCCCTATTTTCCGTTGAGGTACCTGTCAATGGACACGGCCGCCCGTTTCCCTCCGGCGATTGCTTCAATGGCAATACCCGGCCCGGTTACACAGTCGCCTGCCGCAAAAACCCCTTCTCTGCTCGTGGACAGGGTGTCCGGATCTGCAACCAGGGTTCCCCACTTGGTTGCCTGAAGGAAGCCCTCTTCGGGCAGGAACGAAAGGTCCGGTGTCTGCCCGATTGCCGGCAGGATCATATCAAGCTCTCTTTCGAATTCCGATCCCTCCACCGGTACAGGCCTCCTCCTGCCCGAAGCATCCGGCTTGCCGAGTTCCATACGGATGCAACGGATTCCTGCAACCCGGTCGTCCTTGGTCACAACACCTGCCGGGGCAACGAGATATTCGATCCTGATCCCCTCCTCGAGGGCCGCATCGATCTCTTCGTCGCTTGCAGGCATCTCCGCCCGTGACCGCCTGTAAAGGATGGTCACCTCTTTGGCGCCCAGCCTGAGCGAAGATCTTGCAGCGTCCACGGCCACATTTCCCCCTCCGATCACCGCCACCCTGTCTCCCACCTTCACCTCTTCTCCAAGGTTCAAGGCCCGAAGAAAATCAACTCCGGAAACAACACCCCGCGCGTCCTCGCCCTCCATCCGGGCGCTCATTCCCACATGGGCACCCACGGCGATGAAGGTTGCGTCATAGCCCTGGCTGAGAAGGTCGTCAAGGGAAAGGTCCTTACCGACCCGGACGCCCGTCCTGATCTCCACCCCGAGTCGGATAATGTCGTGGATCTCTCCCTGGAGAACATCCCTGGGCAGCCTGTATTTGGGGATGCCCAGGACCAGCATCCCGCCTGCCACGGGGGCGGCCTCGAAAACCGTGACGCTGTAACCCAGGACGGCCAGGTCGTGCGCGCATGTGAGTCCGCAGGGGCCGGCACCGATCACGGCCACCCTCTTGCCGTTTGCCTCGGGTTTCCTGGTTTCTTCAGCACCCTGGGTTCCCGTCCCGGCGTCGGCGGCAAAACGCTTCAGGTCCCGGATACACAAGGGCGCACGGTCCAGAAGGTTCCGGTTGCATTTTTCTTCGCAGGGGTGCGGGCATACCCTGCCGAGCGTGCCCGGGAGGGGAAGCTTTCCCTTGATGAGGTTGAGAGCCTCCTCGGGCTTTCCGTCGGCAACCAGGCCGACGTAGCCGCGGACATCCAGATGGACAGGGCAGGTTTCCTCGCAGATGGGCCTCTCTGTGACCACATTGAACGTGCTTGTCTTTCCGTTGAAGAAGTCCACGGCCGTCCTCAGGGAAAGCCCTTCACTGGAATCATCCCACAGGCTGACGGGACACACCTTGATACACTCTTTGCAGTTGTTGCATTTCTCTTCGATGACCCTTGGGGCCGTTTTTCTGATCCTGACCCTGAAGCCCGGCTTCTCCTTTTGCACCTTTTCAATGACAGCGTTGCGGACCACCTCTATGTTGTTCTCTTTTTTCACCTGTTCCCACAGGGAAAGGTCAAAAGGATCCTCGTCGCCGGTGAGGCGTGCAGGTGCGAGTCCATCCCGGCCGATGCCTGGAGGCATCTCCACGAGGGTGACCGTATTCCCGTCCCTCGCCATTTCCAGCGCCGAACGGATGGAGGCATGACTGCCTCCGATCATCAAGACCTTCTTTGTCCCCACACGCTTTCCTTTTTAAGCGGCTCAAACATGAAGCTTGGGCAAACGTTAACGGTCAGCCTCCTGGCAAGGACTCTCTCCACCAGGCTTCTGCTCGTTTCTTTCCACTGCCGTGTACAGGGGTGATCGGCCCCTGATTTCGCACAGGATGACCAGCTCTTTCCTCAGCAGGGCAAGCACGTGCCTCATCACGTCAACCGGAGAGAGGTTGAGTCTTTGCGCCAGTTCCTTGACGGACAGGGGCTCCAGTCCCAGCAGAGACAGAATCTGCTGCACTGTTATTTCCTCCAGGATGACCCCGTCCAGAAACCTGTTGACCTCGTGGGATGTAAAGACCTCGCCGTATTTGTTCCCGTCTGTAACGAACTCGGTCTGCTTTGCCGCAACCCACCGCAGCTTTTCACCGGACACGGCGGACATTGCAGCCTGGAGCTTGACCCGAAGGGGTTCGATTCCCTCCCCCGTGTCCGAGCCCAGAGGCCCCAGTTTTCTGATCCTTTCCGTAAGGGTCGTGACAACTTCCGCAAAACGCGCGCCCTCTGCAGCGGAAACCCATTCCAGCAGGAGCCTCTCCGGGTTCACCTTCAGGAACCGGAGGATCCTTTTTGCTACATGGATCGTGTTGGTCGCTTCGTGATTACCAGACTGGTAATGACATTCTCCGGGGTGTCAGCCGCCTACCCAGACGGCGTCGCATCCCTTGAGGAAGGCCTCGAAGATGTAAGCGAGATCCACCCTGCCCGAACACATCACCCTCACGACGCGCATGTTCGGCGGATACTGGATTCTGCTCACACCGGCAAGATCTCCTCCTGCATAAGCGCACCAGTTGCACAAGATACCCAGGATTTTTGGTTCAAAGCTCATTGCGCTCCTCTCCAAACGCATCGATCTGTGAAAGGATCTGTTCGTCCGTGAACCTGCCCATGGTGATGGCCCGCCTCGGACACTTGGATGCACAGATGCCGCAACCCTTGCAGGATGCGGAAATTGTGTGCGCCTTGTCACCGGTTTCAGCGGGAACAACCTTGATGGAGCTGTAAGGGCAGAGATACTCACAAATGCCGCATCCAAAGCACTTTCCGGGGTCAACGGAACTCACGATGGGTACGACGGTTACGTAACCCCTGGCCAGGGGGATGGAGGCCCGTGCGGCGGCTGCCTGTGCCTGGCACAGAGATTCATCCATGGGCTTTGGGGAGTGAGCCAGGCCGCACACAAAGATTCCATCCGTGGCAAAGTCCACGGGTCTCAGCTTGACGTGGGCTTCCTGGAAAAAGCCGTCCGAGTTGAGCGTCACTTTGAGCAGCCTGGAGATATCCTCACTGTCTCCCGGCACCACCGCTGTGCTGAGAACGATCATGGAAGGGTTCAGGACGATCTCTTCTCCCAGCAGTGTGTCATAGGCCTTCACCTGCAGGTTCCCATCCTCTTCGCTCACAACCGGCTTGTTGTCATCGTCATACCGGATGAAGATCACGCCCTGCTCTCTTGCCTGGTTGTAGAAGTCCTCGTTCAATCCGTAGGTCCTCACGTCCTTGAACAGAATAAAGATGTTCGAGGACGGTCGGCGCTCCTTGATCTTCAAGGCATTCTTTACAGCCGCGCCACAGCAGATCTTGCTGCAGTAAGGCCTTTCCTTTGTTCTGGATCCGACGCACTGGATCATCACCACGGTGTCCATCCGGGAAGGTTCAAGATGATCCTTTGCCAGCTTCTCTCCCAACCCTTTCTGGCTGAGCACGGCCTCGTGCTTTCCAAACAGGTACGCCTCGGGCTGATATTCCCGGGCGCCTGTGGCCACGATGATCACGCCGTGTGAAAATTCCTCATCCGCATCCTGCCCGTCTGACCGGATAACGGTTGTGAAGTTTCCGATGTACCCGCCGACCTGCCGGATCCGCGTATTGGTGTGAACCGTTATGCGTGGATGGTTCATCACCCTGTTCACGGTCTCCCTGAGAAGCTTTTGCGGGTCGCTCCTCCTCAGCGTGGAGTGAAGACCCAGAAGATTCCCGCCCAGTTCTTCATTCTTTTCGATCAGGGAACACGCAAAACCCTGATCAGCCAGGGCCAGGGCAGCCGTCATCCCGGACAGGCCACCGCCGATGACCAGTCCGCGGGGGATCACGGGCAGCGTTTCTTCCTTCAGGGGAGAGAGCAGCCTTGATTTGGCCACGCCCATTCGAATGAGATCCCTGGCCTTTTCCGTTGCGGATTCCTTTTCCTCGGCATGGACCCACGTGCACTGGTCCCTTATGTTGGCCATTTCAAAGAGACCCCGGTTGAGTCCTGCCTCGCGTATGGTTTCCTGAAACACGGGTTCATGGGTCCGCGGCGTGCAGGCCGCCATCACGACACGGTTCAGTCGGTGTTCCTGGATCATTTCCTTGATCTTTTCCTGGGCGTCGCGGGAACAGGCGTACAGGCTTTCTTCTGCAAAGACCACCTTGTCCAGGGTTCCTGCATATTCCTTCAGCCCGGGCACATCCGCCACGCCCGCCACATTGACCCCGCAGTGGCACACAAATACACCGACCCGGGGTTCCTCATCCTTCACGTCGATCTCTGGAATGAGATCTTCTTCCTCGATCAGGGTGCCCCGAGCATCGGCCAGGAGCCCGGCAGCCCGCGACACCGAACCGCTTGCCTGGGTGACGCTCTCCGGAATGTCCTTGGGTGACTGGAAGGCGCCGGCAACAAAGACGCCTTCCCTGTCGGTGTCTGTAGGGGAGAACTCCCCGGTTGTACAGAATCCCTCCGGGTTCACGCTGATGCCCAGCTTCCCGGCCAGTTCCCGGGCGTTTTTCGCAGGCTCGAGCCCAACGGACAGCACCACCAGGTCAACTTCTTCGCTCTCGTGTGTTCCGTCCTCTGTCACGTACCCAAGGACAAGGTTCTCGCTTCCCACGGCGTGCTCGATGATCGGCAACCGGCTGCGAACGAAGCGGATTCCGTACTGGTTTTTTGCCCGTTCGTAAAAGCTCTCAAAGCTTTTTCCCTGGGTTCGGATGTCCATGTAGAAGATGGTGATCTCGAGATCCGGATCGTGTTCCTTGGCGATGATGGCTTCCTTGATGGAGTAGGTGCAGCAGACAGAGGAACAGTAGGCATTGGCGGACTTGTCCCTGCTTCCCACGCATTGAACGAAAGCGATCCTCTTGGGTTCAGCCGCATCCGAAGGCCTGGTGATCCTTCCCTGGAACGGCCCCGAGGCGGACAGGATCCTCTCGAACTCGATGCTGGTAATGACATTCGGAAACTCGCCGTACCCGTAGTCTTTCTTTCTCCGGGCATCGTACTCATCGAATCCGGGCGCGAGGATGACCGAACCCACGTTCACCTGCAGATGTTCTTCCTCCTGGTTCAGGTTGATGGCTTTGAGCTCTTTGCAGGCCTGCTCGCACTGCCTGCATTCCTTTTTGAGGACAAAGAGGCAGGTGGCCGGATCGATCACATAGGCTGCAGGCACGGCCTGCGGATAGGGTATGTAAAGGGATTTGAGCTGGGACAGGCCTTCGTTGTAACGGTCCGGCATCTCCACCGGGCAATAGTCCACACAGCTGCCGCAGGCCGTACACACATCCTCATCGATGTAGCGAGGCCTCTTGAGCACGTTGACCGTGAAGTCCCCCGCCTTGCCCTGGATGGACTCCACCCGGGCATTGCACAGGACCTTGATATTCTTGTTTCTTCCAAACTCGACCAGTTTGGGAGAAAGAATTCACATAGCGCAGTCAAGTGTGGGAAAGGTCTTGTCCAGCTGGGACATGGTCCCGCCTACGGCAGGCGCATTCTCCACCAGATAGACAAGATAGCCGAGGTCCGCGAGATCCAGTGAAGCCTGGATTCCCGCAATGCCTCCTCCCACCACCATGACAGACCCTACGCTTTTACCCTTTTGACTCATCGCTCTTTCCCCTAGAGGGTGTCTTCGATCCGGGTCAACAGCTCTTTCGGGTTGACAACCAAATCCTCCGTCTTTCTGTCAACCACGGACATGACCATGTGGTGCCGTATCCTCTGAGAAAACTTGTCGATTTCCTCCACGCTCTTGAGAAAGGAAGGGCTGACGTAACCCTCCTTCACCGCCAATTCCCGCAAGACGCCCATGACTTTCACGAACTGCACATCCTGAGGGCAGTGGAAGGAGCATGAATAGCACATGTGGCAAAGCCAGAGGATGCCCGAGGAAAGAACCCTTTCTTTCATGCCCAGGAGCACCATCCGGATGATCTTGCGCGGGTCATAGGCCGGGTCCGTGTCCGAGGCCGGGCATCCGCCCGTGCAGGCCCCGCAGGCAAAGCACGCCTTCACCGCTTCCCCGCCCGGATGCTCTGCCACCTCAACCTTGAAGTTCGGATCAAGTTTGTTCACGACAATGGCTTCCACTTGATGCCTCCCTCTGTTCAATATTCGCCGGGCAGGTCTTCGAGTTGTGCCAACGTGAAAACCGGCCCGTCTTTACACACGTATTTGCTGCCGATGTTGCATCTCCCGCACATCCCGATGCCGCATTTCATTCTCATCTCCAGGGAAAGAACGATTCTCTCGGGAAGAAACCCAAGCTGAAGAAGAACGGGTATCGTGAACTTGATCATAATGGGCGGACCGCAGACCATCACATAGGCGTTTTCCGACGACGGGGCAACCTCTTTCGTGATGGTTGGAACGAATCCCACCTTTCCCTTCCAGCCGTCAACAGCGGTGTCCACGGTGACGTGCAGGTCCATGTCCTGCCTTTTTTCCCACGCTTCCAGCTCGTCCCGGTAAAGGAGCAGCCCCGGGGACCGGGCCCCGTAAATCACGGTGATCCTGTCAAACCTTGACCGGTTCTCCTCGTGAAGCATGTAGCGGATGAGGGACCTCAGGGTGGTAAAGGCAAAACCTCCGCTCACGATGACGACGTTCTTGTTTTCAAACGCTTCGATGGGAAAGTAGTTTCCCAGCGGGCCTCGAAGGCCTACGATTTCCCCTTCTTCCAGGTTGTGAAGCGCTGTGGTAAGCACGCCGGCCTTGTTGATGCTGAATGTAAGGGTCCCCTCTTCGGTGGGTGAAGAGGCGATGCCGAACGGGGCTTCTCCTTTCCCCAGAAGGGAAACCGCGGCAAACTGGCCGGGAACGAACTGAAAACTTTCTTCATCCGCCCTGTTCGTGAAGCTCAGGTCAAAGGACTTGATGTTCCTGTCCTCTGTCTCGGTCACGATCCTATCGATCCTTGCTGCTGCAGGCAGATAGGGATTCTTCATGAACACACGGCCACCTATTCTCTGGACTGTATCTCTTCGAGCACCTTCCGGATATCCAGGTTTACAGGACAGGCCCGCACGCATCTGGCGCATCCCGTGCAGGCCACTTTGTCGTGACTCTCCACAAAGTATTTGAACTTGTGCATGATCCGCTGCCTCATCCTCTCCCTGCCGCCGGGCCGCGGGTTGGCGCCCGAGGCGTGCAGGGTAAAGAGCGGGAACATGCAGGCGTCCCAGATCCGGATCCTCTCCCCCTGATCGCGGTCCCCTTCATCGAGAATATCAAAGCAAAGGCAGTAGATGCACAGAAAGGTGCACACGCCGCAACCCACGCACTTTTCGTGAAGGGTTTCCCAGAGGGGGCTGTCAAAGTCACGGTCGAGCGACTTCTTTATCTGTTCCGTGTTCAGGGCGATTGGGATGCTGTCGCGGGCCTTCTGCATCAACGTGTCTTTTCGCCGGCGGTGATCTTGTCCCGCTTCTTCAAAGCCGCTTTTTCCCTGAAGAAACACTTCTCCTTTTCGCGTGACCGCCTGTGCCAGGAATTCCTCCCCCAGCTCGACCAGGAACAGATCCGCTCCCTCGAGGGAAAACGGGTCTCCCCCCGTGGCCGTGCAGAAACAGGTACGCAACGGATGATTGCAACCCATGGCGATGACCGTGGTGTTTTCCCTCCTGCCGAGAAAATAGGGATCCTTGAAAGGATCCCCGTCAAAAACATGATCGAGCAGGGAAAGGCTTCCGGCATCACAGGGCCGCACACCGAAAACGATCGTCTCCCTGTCCGGGAAGTCGGGCTCTCTTGCTTCCTGCCCCCGAAAGGAAAAGAGCCGTTCCCTCTGAGGCAAAAAGACTTCCTTGACGCTCCTTGTCGTGTTGGAAGAGGAAAGAAGAATCTCGTCTCCTGTGAGGATTTCAGCAAACAGAAGAGAATCTCCCCTTTTGACAGGGGCAAGAACCCGGCAGCTGCGGGTCAGATCCACGAGATGGTGGATCAGGTCTTCTTTGCGGATGGTCTTTTCTTCCATGCCCTATTTGATGAACTCTTCCGGGTCGTTCTGCTTGTAAACGGTGAGCGGAGGAGGCTCCTCCGGGTCGATTCCCGCCTCAAAGGAGAAAAGATCTCGAACGTCTTTCTCAATCTTCTTGTTGAGGAATCTCAAATCAACATCCATGGGACAGGCCCGTACACAGGCACCGCAGTCCACACAGCGTCCCGTGGTGTGAAAGGCGCGCACGATGTGGAAGATCTGGGTGTCCGTCCGTTCAATGGACTTGCCGAACCACTGCGGTTCGGAGCTGTCCACATAACAGGCTTCGCAGTAGCAGATGGGGCAGGCATTCCGGCACGCGTAACAACGAATGCACTTCTCGGTTTCCAGGGAGAAATACGCCCACCTCTCATGAGCCTCCCGGCCCTCGAGCGCCCTGATCCGCTCGAATTCGTCGATCCCCTTCTGTTCCTCCAGCGCCTCCCCTATCAGCACGTCGTAAAGCAGGGGGTTTCTGTGCATGCAGCTCCTGCAGCTTTCAGGGAGAAGCTCTTTCTTCTGCATCGTCTCTTCAAAGCCCTGGCCCTTGACGATGATCTCTTCCGTGGTTTCCTCCGCCTCGAGGATCTCTTTTCCTCTGAGCTTTTGTTCAACCCTTTTGCGATCAATCATCCCCTTGCAGGGCACGCCGATGATGACCAGGTCTTCCCTCGAAACCTGTCTCTCCTGAAGGAACCCCACAAGGGAACGGCTGTCGCATCCTTTTGCCACAATCCCGATTCTGCTTTTCTTCCCGGGCAGGTACGTCGCCAGGTTGTTTTCGCAGGTGCTGTTCCAGACAAGCCTTTTCGCGTCCTCCGCCTTCCTCACAAAGCACGGGGCAGACCGCAAAGGCAGGCTTCCCTGTTCAAAACCGATCATCAGGTCGACCTTGTCTTCTTCAAGGAGCTTTTCAGCAGCCTCTCTTATCTGCTTTGACAGGTCTTCCATCTACTCGACCTTCTCCTTCACAAGTCTTTTTGCCGGCCCAAGCTTCTTCACTTCTTCCGTGACCTCGCTGATGACCTCGGCAAACCTTCCTGCCTCGGCCGCGGAGATCCAGGAAAAGTGTACACGGCCCTTTTCTATGCCCACATATTCGAGAAACCGGCTGAACACGGCGAATTTCCGTCTGGCGGAATAGTTGCCGCTCAGGTAGTGGCAGTCTCCCGGGTGGCATCCAGAGAGGAGCACGCCGTCGGCCCCGTTTTGGAGTGCCCTCAGGATGAACAGGGGGTTGACCCTGCCGGAGCACGGGACCCGGATGGTGCGTGTATTGGACGGATATTGCATCCTGCCCACGCCTGCCAGATCCGCCCCGGCATAGCTGCACCAGTTGCACAGAAACGCCACAATCTTGGGTTCCCAGGGGGTCTCCGGGCTTGCTTCTTCCACTTTCATGGCCTATACCGAATCGATCATCTCCAGGATCTGTTTGTTACTGAATCCGTGCAGGTTGATGGCATTGGACCTGCACGAGGCCGCGCACACCCCGCACCCTTTGCACAAGGCGTCGTTGACGATGGCGGTTTTCTGCTCCGGGTCCACCTCGATGGCCCCAAAGGGACAGACGCGTTCACACGCACCGCATCCCTCGCACCGGTTGCCGTCAACAAAGGAAACGGTTCCGGGAAGTTCAACGACCTTCTTTGACAGCACACAACCGGCCCGCGACGCAGCGGCATTCGCCTGGGTAATGCTCTCATCAATGAACTTGGGCCCGTGCGCCAGCCCGCACATGAAGATGCCGTCCGTGGCGAACTCCACCGGCCTCAGCTTCATGTGGGCTTCCAGGAAAAACCCGTCTTCATCCAGTGGGATCTTGAGTAACCGGGAGAAATCCTTGTTCACCGAAGGGGGGACGGTGGCGATGGCCAGCGCAAGCAAATCCGCGTCAATGACGAGCTTTTCTTCCAGCAGCGGTTCGTTCACGGTGACGCGCAGGATGTCCTTGCCGTCCGCCTTTGCTGCATTGACCTCAGGCTTTGACTCGGGGTCGTACCGGATGAAGAGGATCCCTTTCTCCCGAGCCTTTCTGTAAAAGTCTTCCTTCAGGGCATAGGTTCTGATGTCCCGGTAGAGGACATAGATGTTCATCTCCGGGTTCAGGTCCTTGAGCAAAAGCGCACACTTGATGGATTCGCTGCAGCAAACCCTGGAACAGTATGGATTCGTTTCATCCCGCGAGCCCACACACTGGATGATCACCAGGGTCTCGCAATCCCGGATCTTCTTGCTCGGTTTGGCACATTCCTTTTCGAGCTCGAGTACGGAGAGGACCTTTCGGTTCTTCTTGTAAAGGTAATCGCCGGGTTTGTACTCTTCTCCGCCGGTGGCGATAATCACGGCCCCGTGCCGGATCTCCTTGATTTCCTTCTTGGACCCCTCCTTGATACGGGTCGTAAAGTTCCCGATGTAGCCCGAAACCTCTTCCAAAGAGGCCCGGAGATGGACGTGAACCAGGGAATGGTTCGTTACCTTCTCGACCTGTTCTTTCACATAGGCCTGGACGTCGTCTCCTTCCAGTGTGGTATAGATCTTTTTCGCTGTTCCGCCCAGGCTCATCGCCTTTTCCAGCAGATGGACCTCAAACCCCTGCTCGGCAAGGTTCAGAGCGCTCGTCATCCCCGCGATTCCGCCTCCAATCACCAGTGCGGCAGGTGTGGTCTCCAGGGAAACCGGCTTGAGTGGTTCCGCAAGCCTGAGCTTGCCCACAGCCATTCTTACCAGGTCCTTTGCCTTGCGCGTGGCACTTGCAGGTTCCTTCTGGTGCACCCAGCTGCACTGGTCCCGGATGTTGGCCATCTCGAACAGGTGTTTGTTCAGGCCTGCTTCCTGGAGGGTCTCCTGGAAAACGGGCTCGTGCGTCCTCGGTGAGCAGGAGGCCACCACCACGCGGTTGAGGCGATGCTCGGCGATTCGTTTCTTCAATGTTTCCTGCGTGTCCTGGGAGCACGCATACAGGTTCTCATCCGTGAAAACCACATTCGGAAGCGATGCGGCATCCTTCACCACATCGGGCACATCCACCACATCGCCGATGTTGACGCCGCAGCGGCAGACAAAGACACCGACCCTCGGCGGCTCGCCCGTGACAACCCTCTCGGAGAGGAACTCCTTTTTCCGGACCTGCTGACCCCTCACCTCGGAGAGAAGGGCTGCAGAAGCTGCGGCTGCGCCGCTCGCCTGCATGACGGTCTCAGGGATGTCCTTGGGCCCCTGGAACGCTCCGCAAACGAACACGCCGTCTCTGGATGTGGTGACAGGGGAGAACCGGTGCGTACGGCAGAACTGGTATTCATTGAGGTCGATCCCGAGTCTGTTTGCCAGCCGGATTGCATTGTTTCCGGGTTTCAAGCCCACGGAAAGCGCCACCATATCGAAGTCTTCGGTGCGCAAGGCCCCGTTTTCAGCGGCATACCGCAGGGACAGGTTGTGCGTTCCCTCCTTCTCCTCGATCCCGTAAACCTTGGACCGGATGAACCGCACGCCGTATTCCTGCTTTGCGCGCTCGTAATACTTGTCAAACCCTTTTCCATGGGTCCTCATGTCCATGAAGAAGATCGTGACATCGAGAGGAACCGAGCTGTGTTCCTTGGCAATAACCGCCTCCTTGACCGCGTACATGCAGCATACGGATGAGCAGTATCCGCTGTTGCACGTGACGTCCCGGGAACCCACGCACTGGATCCAGGCGATCCTGCCGGGCGGCTGCTGGTCCGAAGGCCTGAGAAGATGCCCCTTGTAGGGGCCGGAGGCGGACAGAATCCTCTCGAATTCCACACTGGTGACCACATTGGGATACTTGTCGTACCCGTACTGGGTGATGAGGCTGGTATAGCCGTTGCCGGTGAGCCTGCCGGAATTCACCTTGAATTCGTTGAAGCCAGGGGCCATGATCACGGCGCCGACATGGATCACGGTTTCTTCCTGCTTCTGAAGGAAATCAATGGCCTTGCTCGGGCAGAATTTCTCGCATAAACGGCATTTCCCTTTCTTGAAATACAGACAGTGGGGCCGGTCTATTGTGTACAGTAATGGCACGGCCTGCGGATACGGGACGTAGATCGCCTTCCTCTTTGACAGCCCCCGGTCAAATGCGTTGGAAACCTTGGCAGGGCACTTCTCGGCGCAGATGCCGCAACCGATACATTTGTCGGCATCCACATAGCTCGGCTCTCGAAGGACGGAAACCCTGAAGTGACCCGGGGTCCCCTGTATGTCCTCCACACGGGAATGGGTCATCACCTGGATATTGTGATGCCTGCCGCACTCCACCAGCTTGGGGGAGAGGATACACATGGAACAATCGTTGGTGGGGAAGGTCTTGTCCAGCTGGGGCATGACCCCGCCGATGGCAGGGGACTCCTCAACGAGATAGACATAGTAGCCGGACGCTGCAAGGTCGAGCGAAGCCTGAATGCCACCGATTCCTCCACCCACAACCAGTACGGAACCTATCTTCTTTTCGGTGGATTCTTCTGAACTCAGGTTCGGTTGCATGAAAGTACTCTATAGGCCCCTGTGCACTTGAAGCGCAACGCATGTCCTTCCAATCGTTGGCGCAACCGAAAAGGTCGAACGCTTCCCTTGATCCAACATCTACTCGTCGATCAGCGTCAGGGCCTGGCTGACACACCACTTGACGCATGAGGGATCAGGAGGGTCTCCGCAGAAGTCGCATTTCAGGGCAATGTCCGTTTCCGGCTCTCGAAACCAGGGCCTGTGAGGACAGGAAGCACGGCACAAGTTGCATTCATCATATTCCTGCCCTTCAATAATCACGTGACTTTTTGCGGTGCATTCCGCCTCGGTAAAGGGACCCGCTATGACCGGAAAAAAGACATTCCCTTCGTAAAATACCCGTATCCTGGATTTCTTGGGATTGACTTCATTCTCACAATGGTGCAGCGAACACGCTGCCTCGCAATGCCGGCACCCGGTACATTTGATGTGGTCGATCTTGATTTTTTTCATCTACGCCTCCCTCGCAGGGTGAACGTTCTGAATTCGTAAGCAGATCCATTACCCCCCGGCCACGGGAGAGAAAAAGGAAACCACGTCTCCTTCCTTCAGCACCTGGGAGCAATCCACTCCGTAGGATATGCCGTTGATCACAGCGGTTCCCTGTTCATCCGTCGGGATACCGAGGGCGCCCATCAGGTCCCCGAGCGTGGATCCCTTTTCCAGGGATATCCAGGCCTTCCCTTCCGAGGCATCCGCCGGGAGATACTTCACGTAGGTCAAGAACATCTTTACCTGCACCCTGATCTTTTCCACCCGATCTTCCATGTTCCGTGACAGGGGAAGGTCAGAAAAGCTATTCTTCCAGGCCCAGTTCCGCCAGCTTCTCCGGGGTGGGGACCCCGTTCTCGTCCCATCCCCTCATCATGTAATACTGGGCCAGCATGGTGTCGAGATCCACCACGGTCCCCTTGCCCGGGCCGTCCGGCGCCGGCTCTTCCAGAAACCGCTTGGGCAGGCAGTCATCCGCCCTGGTCAGTCCTGCCTTCAGGTTGAACAGTCGCTGAAGGTTCCAGATCTTCTCCCCGATCTGACAGATTTCCTCGAATGTGTACCCCACACCCGTGGCAGCGGCCAGCTGGGCGAACATTTCAGGGGGCTGCTGTCCTGCCAGGCTGAACTGGCAGAATCCCGCGGCATCGAGAATGGCTGACTGCATGTCCTGCATCCCCTTGAGCATGGGGGCCTTGCCTTCTATGGTGATGGGATCCATGGCCATTTCCTTGGGCCCGAAGGCGTGGGCAAGGGCTTCCATGAAGAGGGTATAGGCCCGGGCGTGGCAGCCCCCTCTCACAGAGGTGGCAACACCCAGGGCCATGCCCGTGGCGTTCCGGGCATCGTAGCCCGCATAGCCCATCTTCTTCACTCCCATGAAAAGCTCGGGGTGGCCGTATTTTTCCGCCACGGCGCTTCCGCCTTCTGCAATCAGGTCTCCCAGGCCCTCACGGTAGGCGGTCTGCTCGATGAGCTTGACCTGTGCCTCGGCGTTCCCGAAATTCAGCTTGGCCCCTGCGTCCTCCTCGGGCAGGAATCCCTTTTCATAAAGCTCCATGGCGCAGGCAATGGCAATGGCAATATCCATGGTATCCATGCCCAGCCTGTTGCAGGTGTTGTTCGCCTTCAACAGGGCGGCCGGATCGTACACGCCGCAGTTGGGTCCCATGAGGGCATGGGTCTCGAATTCAGGGCGGTGAGCCTCGCCCTGGAACGGGCCGTCTTTTACCAGCGCTGGGCCGCCGCAACCCATGGGGCAGGCAAAGCAGGCCTGATTTCGGATGAGATACTGCTCGGCCACGGCCTGCCCGCTGATGGTGTGGGCCTGTTCGAGCCTCAGCTTCTGAAAGTTGTTGTGGGGCACCAGGCCGATCTCGTTGTAAAAATCGATCTGCCCTCCGGAGCCGTAGCGGGGAAAGTACTCGCTGGACTGCACGCTGTTCTTGATGGATTCAAGGGCCCCATCCACGGCCGCCTTGAAGGCCTCGGGGTCGGCAACGGTGACCCCCTTGGTTCCCCGGACCACCACGGCCTTCAGGTTCTTGGAGCCCATGACCGCGCCGATCCCGCACCGGGCCGCAGCCCGGTGCTTGTCGCACATGATGGAGGCCATCTTGACCAGGTTCTCACCTGCCGGGCCGATGCAGGAGATCCGGGTGTCCCGTGCCTGCCAGGGATCCTCGATCTCGGCCCGGATCAGTTCCTCGGTCTCGAAAACGTCCTTGCCCCAGAGGTCCTGGGCGTCCCGGATCTCCACCTCATCGTCTTCGATCCACAAGCAAACCGGCTCATCCGCCCGACCTTCAAAGATGATCATGTCGTAGCCGGCGAATTTCACCTCGGCAGGGAAGTAACCGCCGATATTGGAGAAGGCGATGGCCCCGGTCAAGGGCGACTTGGCCGCCCACACGCTCCGGACCCCGGTCACGGCGCCGGTGCCGCAGACCGCGCCCGTGCTGAAGATCAGCTTGTTCTCAGGGTCCAGTCCGTCTACGGCAGGATCGATCTCATCGTAAAGGATCCTTGTTGCTGTCCCCTGCCCTCCGATATAGGCCCTTGCGAAATCCGGATCCAGCTCCTCCACCATGAACTCTCTTTCGGTCAGGTCCACCCTCAAGATCTGTCCGACCCAGGCATCCATACCATTCCCTCCTGAGCTGATTTTATTGAAACCCATTACTCCGACCCGTGAGGAACGACAATCACATGATCTTATTTCAACCCCGGTGGAGATGACAAGGAGGACGTTACGCCTTGAGCCCGGCGTTGTAGCCCTCGTGAACCGCACTGAATATCCTTCGCGGTGCCTTGCAGTCCCCTGCGATGAAATCCTTGTCCAACCCCAGTTCCCCGGCCAGTTCCCTGTCCCTTTCCACCGTGGCGATCACCACGGTATCCACCTCGATGGTCTTGTCCTCTCCCTTGTGGTTGACAACCATGCCCTGGTCCGTGATCCGCACCAGCGTTGCCTCCCTCATGGCAAAGACACCCATCATCCGGAACTTCACCTTGTAACCGATGATGATGGTGGGGGAGATTCCCCTGCCCCATCTCGGAAGATCGGTGGCAAGGGTCACCTTCTTGCCCTGAGCCGCCAGCTTGTCGGCCGTGTAAACCGCAAAGTGCCGCCCTCCCCAGACAGCCACCCTGTCCCCGATCGGAACCTTTTCAGCCAGCGCGTCAAAGGCGGAGACCACGTTCTTCCCATCCACGCCCGGAACGTCGGGCAGGACGGTTTTCGGGCCGGTGGCGATGATCACCTGATCCGGCTTCTCTTTCCCCACCAGTTCGGCCGTGACCTCCTTGCCCAGCTCGACCTTGACCCCGGCCTTCTGCACCTGGGTCTTGAAGTACTTCACCACATCCGCCCACTCCTCCCAGGTCGGCGTTGTGGCCAGCAGGTTCAGCTGCCCCCCCAGTTGATCCTCCTTCTCGTACAGGGTGACGTCATGCCCCCTCAGGGCCGCCACCCGGGCCGCCTCCATCCCGGCCGGGCCGCCTCCTGCCACCATGACCTTCCGCTTCTGCTCCGCCGGCCTGATCTTCAGCTCCTCGTCCCCTTCCCTCCCGAACCTCGGATTCATGGTGCAGGCCTGCTTGGCCTCTGCGGCGACAAAACACCCGTAGTTGCATGCCACGCACAGGGCGATATCCTCGGGCCGGCCCTCGGCCAGCTTCTGCGGGATATAGGGATCCGCCATCAGGGGACGCATCATCTCCCAGAAATCAAGGACCCCCTCGGCAATGGCCTTCTCGGCGATTTCGGCCCTGCTCATGCGATAGGCCATCATGATCGGGACCTTGACACCGGCATCTTTCCAGTTCTTGGCCAGGTAGAGCCAGTGGCCGGGCTTGATGTCGGAGGTGATGGCCGGAAAGTCCGATTCATACATGCCCACGGTGGCGCTCAGGGAATCCACACCGGCCTCCTGGCACATCAGGGCGATCCGGGTGTACTCCTCCTCCGGGGATCCCCCCTTCTTGAGATCCGCGGCATTCAACCGGAGCAGGATGGGATAATCCGGACCCACGGCCTCCCTCACTGCTTCGATGATCTCGATACAGACCCGGGCCCGCTTCTCCACCGACCCCCCGTATTCATCCGTGCGCTGGTTGCTCCAGGCACAAAGGAAGCTGTGGATGAAATAGCCGTTGATCCCGCATATGTCCACGGCTTCGAAACCGGCGTCCTTGCCTCTTCTGGCGGCATCGGCATGCAGCTTTACGATCTCCTTGATCTCTTCCCTGCTCACCTCCCTGCACGGCTCGAAGCGGGGGATCATGGGCTCCATGGCCGTGGGGCCCACAGGCCTGTCATCAAGGCCGGCGTATTTCGGATGGGCCAGCCGTCCCACGTGCATCACCTGGCTCATGGCCAGGGCCCCGTGATCCTTGATCGCCCTGGCCAGCCGGGTCAAGCCGGGAATGTTCTCATCGCGGTCCATGGCCATCTGCCGCGGATACCCCTTGCCCAGAGGCTGAACGTAGCCACCCTGCGCCGTCACGATCCCGGAGCCCCCCTTGGCTTTCTCCACCAGGTAGTTGATCTCCTGGTCGGTGACCTCCCCTGTTTCCGGGTCGCACATATTGGTAATCTGCGGGGCGAACCGGATCCGGTTCTTGGTGGTGAGCGTCCCTATCCTGCCCGGCTGCATCAGGTGATCAAACACGAGTCCCTCCTTTGGCACTGTGCTCGTCTTCAGTAGCTTGTAAAAAGCTGTTTAGGTTCATCCGGCTTGATTGCGCCCGGTTCGCAGGGTTCGACCTAGCTTTCCCATCCTTTGCACGTTTCCACTTCAACAATGGGGTTATGGGCCATCTTGAAGGGCTCCCTTCTTGGGAAATAACATCACGGGAAGAACAGGCAGCACTCCCGGTGAAGGGGATGGGAATCATCCCGGAAGAGATCATACAAAGGTAATTTAAGACTACAAAAAGGCCACAGGGTTGAAGACCTGTGACGTCTACTTCCCAATGTATGTCAACGCACTTTCTCCTGCAATGCGTCCTGAATTCACGGCAAAGGCCAGGGTGAGGCCAAGGGTGTGGGATGCGTCGTATGTGTCACCGTACATCCCGCCGGCCACATTCCCGGCCGCGTAGAGACCCGGGATGACGTCAAGACCGGTCTTGCTGTCCTCCCTGATCACCTCGGTCTTGTGATTGATCTTGATTCCTCCAAGGGTTCCCACGTGCGTGGGGTGCCCCTTGATGGCATAAAAGGGAGGGGTTTTAACAGGCTGCATGTAATCCGCGTTCTTGGCGAAGAGGGCGTCATGGCCTTTTTCACAGGATTCATTGTATTCATCCACGTTCGCCTTCAGGGTTTGAATATCCATGCCGGTCTTCTCTGCCATCTCTTCGAGCGAATCGCAGATCCAGGCCTCTTCTTTGTCGATACTGGCCTGTATGGCCTCCACCACATCAGGGATCCTGGTCCCCTTCGGAGCAAAGACCCCGAGACCCACGTCCGTGCCCTGTTCCTCCATCCGTTTCCTGTAGCCGTCGTCGAACATGTTGAACAGCACCTGGCCGGGAGCGGTCTCGTATCGGCCACCTTCCACGGAGG
>CAZSUQ010000005.1:0-25313 GCA_964609935.1 uncultured Thermodesulfobacteriota bacterium
CTTTCCGACACACCCACCCGGGACGGGCTTCGCGCCCAGCTGGAAACCCGGTTCAAGGAAATGATCGAGGATGCCTCCGAGATCGACAGCGCGGACATCCTGGAGAGCTATGTACATGTCTACCTGGGCTCCGAGGACTGCGGGTACAAGAACGCCCATGACCGAGACTTCTTTGATGCCTACCTTCGCATGAGGATCGATCCCCACTACGGGAGCGGCTACTGGTATTTCGAGACGCACCTCATCTGGCGGATGGTGGCCGGCCCGAGAAGCGAGTACCTGGACTGCGAACCCGGCCATGCGTGCGAGAAGAGCGATCGCCTGGTCCCCTGCAGCTCCGACGTGGACTGTGAACAGATCCCCGGCGCGCACTGCAACCCCGCCGTGGAGGGAGGGGCCTGCGAAAACGAATTCACGCTCGACGTTGAAGATCATGCCATGTGGATCGCCCTGGAAGACCATTGCGGAAGCTGGGAGTGCAGGGAGACGCGCCGCGGATTCGAGGACCAGATCAGGGAAACGCAGGACGACCGTTACCGGCAGATCTTTCTGGAGATCCTGAGAGGGCTTGAGGAAGAGATGTGGAACGACCTTCCGGCCGGCTACCAGCCCGCGGGCGGGTGTGCCCAGGACGTGGAGTGTTCGAACATGATCCTGGAGGCCGGGGATATCGCCCTGCGCTGCGGAAACAACGCACAGTGCCAGGGTCGTCCTTCCCACATCTACGGCCTGAACGTGTATCCCGATGAGGTGGAGGTGGTGTTGGCGAGAGACAATGGGGATGCCCAGTCCCTGATCTTTCAGACGCTTGATCATGATCTCCCGGCGTCCGAGCAGTACTGCAATCCCGGCAGTTCCCTTGCGCGGACCTGGTATCACACGCAGTGGCTTGAATAAGGAATCGTTGAAGGAAAAGGAAACAAAACCCGGATCAACCAAACCCAACAAAGAAAAGGAGAAAGAAATGTTTCGACGAAACCTCATCCCGGTCTGGATCGGCGTCATCGTGTTGTCGGGAATGTTCCTCATGGGGCAGGATTCATGGTCCCCGGTGCTCCTGTGCGTGGACTTCGAGGACCCGGCCCTTGGTTCAACCTACAATGTGGGCATGACCTTCACGGACTCGGGTGCCGATGTAACGGGTGCACCCTTTGAGTGGAGCGGCGGCACATGGACCAACAACGGGTATGCGGAGATCGTACTGGCTGCCGGCGGGTGGTGTGACGCCGGTGGGTCCGCACAGGAACTTCTGATCAACAACATCAACATGGACTTCGTGTTTCCTGCGCTCGTGGAGAACGGCCTCACCGTGGCCTTTGCCGAACACGGCGGCAACGTGAACATCAGCATCAACGGCGACCACAAGAACGTGGAGGATTTCATCTCCGTGGACAGCACCTTCGTGGGTGGCGTGTATGTCACGTGCACAGGCCCGGGCTGTACGGGAAGCGGCCAGGGCACGTTGACCCTGGACGGCACCATCACCCAGTTCAGCATCGGTGGGCAGGAATTCTGCATCGATGATGTCTGCCCGATCATTTAAACCTCAACGGGTGAAAGACAAAAGGCGGCATCCCTTCGGATGCCGCCTTTTTTTTGCCTGGAATCATGGAAAGAGCTACCGCTTTCGAACCTTTGTCTGTTTCCATTTCACATTGGACAGCTCATCCACACGGTTGGGGTCGAATTCGGGATCGTCTGTGTAGATCCGGCCCCCGTCCGGGGTGGTCCAGCGGTGCTCGTAGGCAGAGGTGTCCCGCTCCACCTTTTTCGTGAACGGGTTGACGTACTCCTCCTGCCCCGTGAGGGCCAGATAGTTTTCATGCTGGATGTCGGACCGGACCTTCTGGCGATTCTCCCAGATCTCCTGGTCGATCCTCTGGATGTGTTTCATGGTGTCCTGCACCACCTGTCCCCGCTGGGCCGCGGCCCTGCTCACCTTTGCGATCCACTTGGGGTTGAACTCGATGGACTGGCGCATGATGTCGAACGCAGGCTTCCACTTGTCGTACTCCTTGGCCGGGGCCCGTGTGACGAGCGTGTACTGGTTGCTCCAGGAAGCGGCCCCCCCGCGGGCATCCGCCAGTGCGGTGAGCAGGGTTTCCGTGTAGCGCACACCTCCTTCGGTATAATCCACCACCACGCCCCCGGCCTCATAGGTGATGGGGGGCAGGCCCAGCTGAGCCATGGAGTTGTTGATGGGTTGGGTGATCTTCCTGTAGAACGCAGCCAGTTCAGGCAGGGGCGCACGCTGCTTCACCTTCGTGTTCGAGGCACCCGGGTGGAGCTTCCTGAAGGTTCCCATGAGGAAGTCCTGTACGCCGGGCTTGGGCTTCACCTCCATGCCCTGGTAGGAGGACCCCGGGGGAAAGAAGCCTGCCGAGTAGGCGGCCTGGGGGCTTTTGCTCATATCCGCATAATTGTAGCTGGGCAGCCACCGGAGGAAAACCGTGCCTGCCCTGTCCTTCTTGGTGGTGAGGTCGCACTTGGGCTCCATGGAATTGCCCGGACCCCCGGCCTGTGTGGGGTCCACATTGAACATACCGCCTTCCACCTTCCAGCCCTTGGGCACAAGGAACGTGAAGGCCTTCTCCCTGGGCTCGTGCCGGCGCTCGAATACAAGCACGGATGCATCTGTTGCCGGAGCGTCCGCACTGCAGGCCACCACGGCAAACAGGGTGAAAAGCCACATCATGAAGATTCGATCCTGCTTCCGCATAATCATCCTCCCGGAATCCAAAAGGATTTATTCTTTGCTCTTCCCTTTGAAAAAGATCCACGTACTAACGTAGATGCTGCAATGAAAGACATGACCGGGTTTTGTCACAGACCCTTCTGTGTGGGCAAGGAAAAGTATAGGTGTTCTCGTCAAAAGGGGTCAAGGTGACAGACGAAGCCGGAAGCGGATCCTCGGAGGCCGCGCGCAAGCGGTTCAAGGCTCCTGAAGCCGAGCACGGCCGAAGCAGGGTCCGCCCCGGCTTTGGGTTCCACCTTCCCTTGCAGCGGCTAGAAGAGCTTGAAACCTTTGTGATAGGATTTGTGGCGAATCCCCTCGAAAGGAGAAGAGCCGCATGGATTTGATCACGGTGGACCAGGAGCGATGCAAGCGGGACGGCATCTGTGCCAATGTCTGCCCATTGAAGATCATCCGGATCAGGAACAATGATGCCTACCCTGCCCTGGTGCGGGGCGCCGAGAAGCTGTGCATCCGTTGCGGCCATTGCCTGGCGGCATGCCCTCACGATGCCCTCACACTCACGGGTGTCGGCCCTGACCAATGCCCTCCCTTACGAAGGGACTGGTTGCTCGATCCGGAGCATGCCGAGCACTTCCTGCGCTCGCGCAGGTCCATCCGGCTCTACAAAGAAAAGGTCGTTGAAAAAGAGACCATTGAGAGGCTGATCCACATCGCCCGTTACGCCCCCTCGGGCCACAACTCCCAGCCGGTGGAGTGGCTCGTGGTCCACAACCCGGAGGAGGTGCGCAGGCTGACCGGTGTGGTGGTGGAATGGATGCGGGATACGGTGGCCAAGGACCCAAAGGCAGAGCGCTCCATGCTCATGCGGCTCATCACGGCCGCCTGGGCAGGAGGCGTGGATACCATCTGCTGGGGCGCACCGCACGTGATCGTGGCCCACGCGGAGAAGGACAACCTCATGGCCCCGCAGGCATGCACCATTGCCCTGACCTACCTGGACCTGGCCGCACCGTCCCTGGGGTTGGGTACCTGCTGGGCCGGATTCTTCAACGTGGCGGCCGCCCTCTGGCGACCCATGCACGAGGCACTGGGTCTCCCTGAGAATCACTCGGTTTTCGGCTCCATCATGCTGGGCTACCCGTCCATCTCCTATCAGCGCCTGCCTCCAAGAAACACACCAAACATCGGCTGGAGATAGACCGGTCCCTGCAACCCGTTGAGAAAACATCCCTCGTTATTTCTTGCTACTCTGAATGTAAAGGATTGCATGATGCGAACGGGTCGAACACTCCACCGGGGATCATGGACCGCCTGTATATCCGTTTTGTGTCTCCTCTCCGCCTGCAGCGGGGAAACCCGTGTGCAGCAAGAGGGTGCTACCGGACCGGACATTCCGGGACGGGTAGAGGCCCTTGTCTCCCGCATGACCCTGGATGAAAAGATCGGCCAGATGACACAGGTGGAGATCAGAAGCCTGCTTGGGGATCACAACGTCCGGGATTCATTTATCGGCTCCATCCTGAACGGCGGGGACTCCGCTCCCAGCGACAACACGCCGGAAGGATGGGCGGACATGATCGACCGGTACCAGTCCATGGCGTTGGAAACGCGTCTCGGCATCCCGATCATCTATGGAGTGGATGCCGTCCACGGCCACAACAACCTGCCCGGAGCCGTGATCTTTCCGCACAATATCGGGCTTGGCTGTACAGGGAACCCGGACCTGGTGGAAAGGGCTGCACGAATCACGGCCAGAGAGGTTGCCGCCACGGGGGTCCACTGGACCTTTTCCCCCTGCATCGCCGTGCCGCGCAATGAAAGGTGGGGCAGGACCTACGAGGGGTTCGGCGAGACACCGGACCTGGCCGTGTCCATGGGGAGCGCGGCCGTGCGCGGCTATCAGGGCGCGCGCATCAGCGCCCCGGACAGGATCCTCGCCTGCGCAAAGCACTATGTGGGGGACGGCGGGACCACGGACGGCCGTGACCAGGGCGACACACAGGTCCCGGAGGAGGAGCTCCGGCGGGTTCACCTGGCCGGTTACGTG
This sequence comes from uncultured Thermodesulfobacteriota bacterium, assembly GCA_964609935.1. Lineage (GTDB taxonomy): Bacteria > Desulfobacterota > DSWW01 > DSWW01 > DSWW01 > CAYTRL01. Next base: position 4,746 of record CAZSUQ010000005.1, read on the forward strand.
GCAGCCATCGAGGCCGGCGCAGGATCCGTGATGGCCTCCTTCAGCAGCTGGAACGGCACACAGCTGCACGCCCACCGATACCTGGTTACCGAGGTCTTGAAGGGGGAACTGGGCTTCCGCGGCTTCGTGGTCTCGGACTGGGCTGCCGTGGACAAGCTTCCCGGATCTTATGAGGATCAGGTGGAGGCGGCGATCAATGCAGGCATCGACCTGGTCATGGTGCCGCACAGGTACAGGAGATTCATCCGCACGGCAAAGGACCTGGTGAACCAGGGCAGGATCTCCATGAGCAGGGTGGACGATGCGGTCCGGAGGATCCTGACCAAGAAGTTCGAGCTGGGGCTCTTCGAGAATCCCTATACGGACCGGTCGCTCGCCCCGCTTGTGGGATCCGACGAACACAGGGCCGTTGCCAGGGACTGTGTCAGGCAATCCCAGGTTCTGCTCAAGAATGAAGATCACACCCTCCCCTTGAGGAAGGATCTCGGCCGCATCCACGTGGCAGGCAAGAGTGCTCACGACATCGGCATCCAGTGCGGGGGATGGACGATCAGCTGGCAGGGGAAGAGCGGGCCGATCACGGAAGGGACCACCATCCTGGAGGCGATCCGGAACACCGTGTCGCCGGACACCGTGGTGTCCTATTCCAAAACCGGTGAGGGCGCTGAAGAAGCGGACGTGAGTGTCGTGGTGGTGGGGGAGCTTCCTTATGCAGAGTATCTGGGTGACCGGGACGACCTCGGGCTCTCCCTGGAGGATCTGCTCACGATCCTGCGGGTCCGCTTCTCCGGCACCCCCATGATCCTTGTCCTCGTATCGGGCAGACCCATGATCATCGAACCTGTACTGGAGTTCTGCGACGCCTTCATCGCGGCGTGGCTTCCGGGAACCGAAGGCCAGGGTGTGGCGGATGTGCTCTTCGGGGACTACAACCCCACGGGCAGGCTTTCCAACTCCTGGTCCCGGGACATGTCCCAGGTTCCCGTCAACGTGGGAGACACGGATTACGATCCGCTCTTCCCCTACGGATTCGGGTTGAGCTACTAGAGCCCGTATCTTGCACGAGACGCAGCAGGTGGCTCGTGCAAGATGCGGGATAGAAGGAGGGAAGCATGAACGACAAGGGTGTGCTGATCTTTACGGCTCATGCGGACGATTGTGAATTCCTGGCCGGGGGGACCGTGGCGAGATTCATCTCCGAGGGCCATGATGTGGTGGAAGTGATTGCCACGGACAACAGCAGGGGGAGCTTTGAGCTGGACTCGGAAACCCTCACAGCCCGGAGCCGGGACCGTGAAGCACGGGACGCGGCCAGGATCCTCGGGAAAAAGGATGTGGTTTTCCTCGGCTATTCAGACGGTTTTCTCGGTGACGTGCCCGTCAACGAGCTCCGTCAGAAATTCATCCGGCTCATCCGCATCCACCGTCCCCGCGTGCTGATGACCTGGGATCCATGGGCGCCCTTTGAAACGCACCCGGATCATCGACAGGTGGCCATGGCAGCGGTGGAGGCAGCCGAGTTCGCAGGCATGCCCCTCTTCCACCCGGAACAACTCCGGGAAGGCCTTCAGGTGCACATGGTTCCGGAACGCTACTACTTTGCCAAGTTTCCGGAGCGTGCAAACAAGATGGTTGACATCACGCCCTTTATGGACAGGAAGATCGAGGCCCTCCTCGCGCACGATTCGCAGATGAAGCTCACCGTGGACTCCGTGCGAAAGGCCTTTGAAGCCATGGATCCGGACACGGAGATCCTCGGAATGCTCGACAGGGAGAACTACGGGCCGGTCCTGGCGATGTTCATCAAGGCCATGGGGAAAAAGGTGGGCGAAAAGGCCGGCTGTGAATACGGGGAAGAGTTCCGCTACGAGACCGTGACAGACCTTTTCCGGATGGAACCCTGAACGATTCCTGAAAACAAAGAAGCCAGGCCCGTGGAGGCGCAGGTTCTTCTGATGATCGGCTCGTAAACCACCGTTCAGGACGCGGACGCCCTCAGGGTCGATCTCTTCCTTCTGCTCAAACGCTTCCAGAGGAGGACGGCTCCCAGCGGTGTCGAAAGAAGAATGAAGCTGTTCAACATCCGTGACCCGGGGAAGGAATCGGCTCCCGAGATGGAAGCCGCCTGCCAGGCTGGATCCGATCCAACGGAAAAGGAGGCTTCCTCGGACCACTCCGACCAGGCAAAGTGCTCGTCCCGGTAGCGCACCCTCCAGGAGTAACTCGTGTCGTACTGCAGGTTCGCCGTATAGGCGGCTATGTCCGCACCGGCCTGGGTATCCTCGTCCCCCCAGATGTTCTGGAACCGCGTCTCGTTGCCCCATGCGTCTATGACCGGGTCCGTGTAGTCTCCGGGCGTTTCTGTGACCTGCCAGTGGGACGACAGGTGAAAATCGCCATCCGCATCCGAGAAGGGTGAGCCCAGCAACGTCACCGCTTTTTGATCCACCTGAACGTCCCTCGGATAGACGGCTTCCGGCCTTTCAGGCTGAGCGTTCAGGAAGGTCACGGAAAAATCATCCAGGATGGTCTCATCCGTGTATCCGTATGCGTTTTCGTCGTCACCGCCCGTTCTGCGTACCATCCTGAGGGACGGCTCGTCTCCGGTCGCAAAGTGCAGGACGGAAAACCCGTACTCGTCGTAAGATACCTCAAACTGGTCATAGTCCCTCTGGGCGTATTCTCCCCAGTAATCGATGTCTCCCGCCGAAGTGGCCACGTTCACCCAGAAGTGGGGAACATCCCTTGACTGCCCCCGGCTGTAGGCATGCGTGTGCCCGAACAGGTGGGCACTCGGTTTGCCGCTGTCGGCCGTGAACTGTTCGAGCGAGCCCACGAAGAGGCAGGACATGATGTTTTCACCCGGAGGCCACACCTCGGACTGGCAGCAGTGATGGAACTGGGTGATCACAAAATCGATGTGTGCTTCACCCTGTGTTGCGGCAAGGAGATTCGCGAACCATGGAAACTGCGCCAATGCCAACCGGTCCGAGTTCAACGTGATGAGACGGAGGTTCAGGTAATCCACCGTGTACCACTCCTCCTCACCCACGCCCTCCCCGTTCTCGGGTAGGGTGAAATAATCGAGGTAGTTCTGAATGGGGTCGTCGTGGTTGCCGATGGCAGGGAGGATGGGGATGTAGTGAAAGGCGTTTCTGCAGGGCATGAAAAACTCGTCTCTCCACTCGTGAACCTGATCCCCGTTGCTCACCAGATCTCCGGGAATCAGGATCGCCGCAACGTCATCCGGGCAGTTCTCCGGCAGGCCGTCCGTGCACTCCTTGTCGATGATGCCGTTGTCGCAGATGTCCTCGAGCCTCTCGGGCCAGTTCCCCTGGGAGTCGGAAAACGTCACCATCTTGAAGGCATCCACCCCATCCGCGCCCGTGGGCCACGTCTTGAACCGATACACGGCACCGCTTCCCCCTGCGGTGAGCACCCGGTAGTTGTAGAGCGTGTTCGAGTCCAGGCTTTCCAAGGTTGCGAAGTAGATGTCTCTTCCCTGGACCTGCTCGGCAGGAACGATCACGGACGGCAGTCCCTCCTTCCAGTACTCCACCCGGTTATCAAGATCCACGGTCTCCCACATAACGGTCATCCGGTCGGGTCCCGGACTCTGGAGATAGGGCTCAACCAGGAAAGAGGGAGCGGAAGCAGCGGATTGGACAAGGAGGAAGATAAAGAAGAGGACGGCTGGAAAAACGACTTTTTTCTGCATCTTTCTGCCCCTTTCGAGCCATCAGCATGATGAATTGAACATAACGATATCTTAACAATATCTTAGCCCAGATGTGACAAAAACACGAGGAAACCTGTCCGGCGGGCATGTCGGTCCGGTTCGTTACATCATCCAGGTTTTTAACAAAAGGGGTTTCAGCGGATCAGGAAGGGTCAGGCTTCCGGTTGTGACATCGGTCCGCTGTCTGCCGCCTGTTCATGGCTCCCCTCACGAAAGGCCCTGACCCGGTCGTCCATGACCCATCGCCACAGCGGAGGAACCAGGGCAAGAAGAACCATGCCTGCGTACCCGTTGGGAAGCTGAGGGCTCTCTTTAAAATGTCGAAGGAGCTGGTAGCGTCGACCCGGCTTGGCATGGTGGTCCGAGTGCCTCTGCAGGTTGAAAAGGAAGCGGTTGGTGACCCAGTGACTGGCGTTCCAGGAGTGCAGCGGCGTAACCTTCTCGTATTGGCCGTCCTCGAGCTTGCGGCGTTCCATCCCGTAGTGCTCCAGGTAGTTCACCACCTCGAGCAGGGAGATGGCCACCAGGCTCTGGACAAAGAAGAAGGCGATGCCACCGATCCCGAAGAGCCAGCCCATGGCAACAACGATCAGGATCTCGGCGGTGACGTAACGCAGAAATGGGTTCCGCAGGCTCCAGACCCCTTTTCCTTTTCGTGAAAGGTTTCCGGCCTCGATCTCCCATGCACTCAGGAACCCGCCGGCAATGGTCCTCGGCCAGAAGGTGTAGAACGACTCCCCCATGCGGGCGGTTGCCGGATCCAGGGGTGTGGCCACATTCTTGTGGTGTCCCTTCACGTGCTCGAGGCCCCAGTGAAGGTAACACACCGTTGCGAGCATCATTCTGCCGAGGAACGGCTCGTAACGGTTGTTCACGCGATGGACCAGCTCGTGGGACACGTTGATCCCCATGGCCCCGCTGGTGATGCCCACGGACAGGACAAACCCAAGCATCTCCACGAACCGAAAAGGCTGATGGGTGATCACATAGGCCGCCCAGAGCACGAACGCCACCTGAAGCGGTGCGCAAACCCACGGGATAGCGCGGAAGAAGCGATCCTCTGCAAGACTCCCCTCCTCTTCCTCGATCGGGTTGCGTTTGTCGACCCCGAGAAGTGCGTCCAGCAGCGGGATGAGGCCGAACACGAGGATCGGCGTGAGAAAGTTGTAGAACCCGCCGAGCCTGTAGCCCACCCAGACGGAGACGGGCAAAAGGAAGATGATGAGAAACGAGGTGGGCTTCATGTAGGTCCTCCTTTTTGATCTATCGTTCCAGGTGTACGTGGATTGGATTCACACCTTTCCCCGGTAACCATAGGATGATTCTACGGAAAGAAAGGTCACAATGTCGGATGGGATTGTGTCGAGGGCTGTGGATGCAGGTATGTCCAGTACCGGCCTGAGTTGATCCGTCAGAGTTGCTCCGGCGGGGCGGGATTCCATGAACCGATATAGTGTTGAAAAAAGTGGCGAACCTGTTCGAATTCACCCTTCAGGTCATCCAGGACCTTCATGGCCGGGTCGAGTTCCCCGTTCTCACCCATCTGCTCCAGCTGAAAAGCCATCTCCTGCATCCCCTGCGCACCGGCACTCGCACTGGAGCCCTTGATCGTGTGCGCTTCGTGCCGGACCTGGTCCTTGTCTCTTCCTCGAATCGCGGCCTCGAGCAAGCGAAAGCGCCTTTCGTTCTCCGAGATGAAAACGCTAATCAGTTCGGTCTCGATGTCATGGTCCCCGTCGGAAATCTCCTGGATGCGCTGGATATGAACGGGTTTTGATTCGAGGATCTCGTCCTGCTGTGGAACCGTTTCGGTTTCGGGCTCCCCGGTGAGGTATTTTTCCAGGATCCTGCAAAGGGTGGCGTTTGTAACGGGCTTGCTGATGTAATCGTCCATACCGGCTTCCAGGCAACGTTCCCTGTCACCCTTCATGGCATTGGCCGTCATGGCGATGATCACCGTGTGCCGCTCGCCCTGCTCACAACCCCGGATGACCCTCGTGGCCTCGTAGCCGTCCATTTCCGGCATCTGACAATCCATGAAGAGCAGATCGTACGGGATGCGGGACAGCGCTTCCACCGCTTCCCTTCCATTGGCAGCCACGTCGCAGCGATAGCCCACCTTTTCCAGCATGCGCGCCGCCACCTTCTGGTTCACGATGTTGTCCTCCACGATGAGGATCTTGTACCGGGCCCTGGCCGCCTCCTTCAGCGTGTGCTGCGTGATCAGGCTTCGTTTCCGGGCCGGCTCGGACCTTCGGCTCAGCCCCATGACCATGGCAATGGACTCGTAAAGCTGCGACTGCTTCACGGGTTTGGTCAGGTAGGCATCGAATCCCACATCGAGCATCTTGGCGGCATCGCCCTTTTTGGGGACCGATGTCAGGAGGATGAGCGCCGTATCCGCGATGGCGGGTTCCGCCTTGATGGTGCGGGCAAGCCCCTCTCCGGTCATGCCTGTCATGTGGAAATCCACAAGGGCAAGATGAAACGGGTTGCCGGCCTTCAAGGCCGCGCTGAGCATCTCGAGGGCGCTGTGCGCGTTGACGGCGTCCTCGGTGAGACACCCCCAGCCCCTGAGCTGTTCCCGGAAGACCTTCCGGTTTGTTGCGCTGTCATCCACCACCAGGACACGGAGCCCGCGGATATCGGCGGCGGGCGAAACATCCGGCGCAGGGCTTTCCCCGAGCTGCCGCTCGAACACGGCCATAAAGGTGAACGTGGAGCCCCTGCCCTCCTCACTGGATACAGCGATCCGGCCCCCCATGGCCTGAACGATCTGTTTCGAGACCACAAGGCCGAGACCCGTCCCTCCGTACCTTCGGGTCGTGGAGGCGTCCCCCTGGGAAAAGGGCCTGAACAGCCGTTCCTGATGATCAGCGGGAATGCCCACACCGGTATCCACAACCTCGAACCTTACGGTTTCACGATTCTCCGTAAGCTCCGCAAGGCTCACGCGTATCAGGACCTCTCCTTTTTCCGTGAACTTGATGGCATTGTTCACGAGGTTCACGAGCACCTGCCTCAACCGCCCGGGATCGCCCTTGACCCTTGTGGGCACGTCGTAGTTCATCAGGATCGCCAGTTCCAGGCCCTTTTCCTGCGCCTTCTGCGCCAGCATGTCCCCCCCCTCCTCCACGCTCGTGCGCAGATCGAAGCTGATGATCTCCAGCTCCATCTTGCCCGCCTCGATCTTGGAAAAATCGAGGATGTCGTTGATGATCGCCAGGAGCGCGTCGGCACTACTCCTTACCGTTTCCGCGTACTCACGCTGCTCGGTGGTGAGGTGGGTATCCAGGAGCAGGCCCGTCATGCCCATGACCCCGTTCATGGGCGTTCGGATCTCATGGCTCATCTTTGCGAGAAACTCGCTCTTGGCGTTGTTGGCGATCTCGGATTCAAAGGCCATCTGGTGCGCGAACTCCAGGGCCTGCTCGATCTGCTGACTCGTGATTTCCGCTTCACGTACGGCTGTTGCCAGCTTTTTCTCGGCCTTCTGCTGCTCAGAGACGTCGCAGAGAAGCATCACGCTGCCCCTGCGTCCGCTCAGGTTTGCCGAAATAATCTCGAGCGGTACGGCTTCACCGTTCTTCTTCGTGCCGATGCCTGATCGGACCAGGAACGCCTTTTCGTCTTCCCGAGGGCTCTGTTGTTCGTCCGGAGCCGGGGATGGTTCCGCCTCCGAGAAGAGAAGGTCTGTTTTCCCCTCCATCACCTCATCCACTTCATAGCCCAGCACCTTCTTCATCGCATGGTTGCACATGCGTATCGTTCCATCCGGTCCGGTTACGATCAGGGCGTGAGGGCTGATGCTCGACAGGATGTTTTCCAGCTCTTCCTGTTTCTTTGCAGCCTCCTTCCATCGACGGTAGGTCATCCAGAGAGATAGGGTGAGCAGGAGGAACAGGGAGTTCAGCACATATTCCATGACCGGAAGGTCGGTGTAGGTGCCGATGACGCTGTCGATCCTCCCTATGAGGTTGAGAAAGATACTGAACAGGGAGAGAACGAGGATGACGACCAGAATGAATACGACCTGAATCAATTCCTTTTGATTCATCTTTCGGGACTTCATTTGCAGGGCCTCTTCCCATGATGCTCGTGTTCGATTGATCGGCCGGACGTCACCGCAGCAGGCATTTCTTGCTGAAGTGCATGCGTCTATAAGATCGGATTTTCCTTCCCTTTTCTTTACGAGGAGGACGAAATGCGGGATGGGATCAGGTGGCCGGAGGCTGGAGCATGGAATCGATCTGCTCGAAGAGCGAGGTCAGCCCCTGCGCCTTTTCCACGAACGCATCCACGCCCAGGTTCAGGAGTTTTCCGTGCTCGGCGGACATGGGGCAGGCAGAGAGGATGATGACAGGGAGCCTGGAAGTCGCCTCTTCCTTGCGAACCCAGTTCAAGACCTCGTAGCCGTTCTTCTTGGGCATGACCACATCCAGGATCAGGAGATCCGGGACATGACTCATCATGGACACAATGGCTTCCTCACCGTTCTGGGCAACGTCCACCGGGAATCCCTTTTCCTCGAGCTGCATGCGAAGGGATGCGGCAACGGCCTGCTCGTCATCCACCACCAGAATGGATTTCTTTTCCTCTCCGAGAAGGGTCTGGATCTTTTCGATCAGATGATTCTCCCGGAACGGCTTTTTCAGGTAATCATTGGCTCCGAGGAGAATCCCCTTCTCCTTGTCTTCCACCACGCTGATGACCAGGATCGGGATCTCACTTGTTGCAGGATCCTCGCGGATCATCTCGAGAACGTCGTACCCGCTCATGGTGGGCATCATCAGGTCCAGGGTGATCAGGTCGATATGGGCGCCCTGGGCAAGCTCCATGGCCTGCTGACCGCTGGAGGCCTCGAGAACCGTGTATCCCCTGGTCTGGAGCTGGTACCGGAGGAGCCTGCGTACGTTCTGGTTGTCATCCACAACCAGAACCGTCTTGCCCTTCCAGCCGGTCACCGGGGCGTCCACGGGCTTCATCTCTTCCAGGTCACTGGAGGTCATGGGAGCCGCCGGCAGCGTGAAGAAGAAGGAGCTGCCCTTCCCCTTTTCACTCTCTGCCCAGATGTTCCCTCGATAATGACCGAGGATCTCCCTGCAGATGGGCAAACCCAGCCCCGTGCCTCCGGGTTTGTCCGTCAGGGTGTCCGTGGTGGATTGCTTGAATTTCTCAAAAATGGCCTCGAGGTCGTTCTGTTCGATCCCTGTGCCCTGATCCTCCACACACACCTTGATCCACTCGGAAAGGTCCCCACCGCCTCTTCCCTTGAAGGTCTCTGCGCGAATAAAGATCCGGCCCTCTTTGCTTGAAAATTTTGTGGCATTTCCCAGCAGGTTCGTGACGATCTGCTGCATCCTGTCACGGTCTGCAAATACGAGCGGCATCTCTTCCGGGATCTCCAGCACGACGTTCAGGGACATGTCCCGGATGATCGGCTCATGGACCTTCACCGTTTCCCTGATGACCTCTTCCAGAGAGATCAGGTCGTCATGCCAGATGATCCTGCCGGCCTCGATCTTGGAAATGTCCAGGACATCGTTGATCAGCCTTGTCAGCCGCTCGCTTTCCGCATTGATGATCCCCACGAATTCCTTCTGGTTCTCCATGTCCACGTCTTCATAGTTGAGCAGGATTTCCGAAAAGGAACGAATCGATGTCAGGGGCGTCCGCAGTTCGTGGGAGACGGACGAAAGGAAGGTATCCTTCATCTCGTCCAGCTTCTTCATCTCTTCGCAGGCCTTTTCCAACTCCGCGGTCCTCTCCTGCACACGCTTTTCCATCTCCGCCCTCAGCCGCTCCGCCGCTCCCTCGGCCTGGGCACAGTCCGCCTCCTTGCGCTGGAGATGAAGCTGGAGCAACTTCAGTTCGGCCGTATGCTCCGCCACCAATCCTTCGAGATGGTCGCACCGGTCCCGGGTCTCCGCCTCTGCGGTTTTCATGACATCCACCTGCCTTCGCAGGTCGTTCAGCTCACGGATGAGCTGGTCCCGGGTCTTCTCCTCGTGGCTCACTTCAGAAAGCTCCTTCGAGCAGGAAGTTGGATCTTGAGAATTATCAGGAGAGATCGGAGCGGTTTACGGTAAACTTTAGTTTTCAAAGACAGAATTCGTTTTTCTCTTTGACACACAATTTTTTTATTCCTATACTGCGGCCGATCCCTTCACAACAAAGGCTCCTGCTGCCTTATGAAAAAACTGAAGCTCAATCATGCGGTCCACACGTTAGACAACGAGTTGCTCTTTCCGGCCGGGTCGGTGCTCTCGAAGGAGACCCTGGATGAACGAATCGCCTCGAACAAAAACCGCTCCTACCCGGAGGTCCCCATCCTGGAGTTCGGCACGGTTCGGAAGGACCTTCTGGAGTCCATCAGCAATGAGCCCTACAAAGTCATCTTCAACGTCCCTCGGCAATTTGACGAGATGCTGGCCTTCATGGAAAAGGTCCGTTTGGTCCTTCCCGCGGTGGAGTACCTGGAGTACTTCAAAAAGGAGGACCCCTATACGTATCTTCACGTGATCAAGGTCTTCGCTCTTTCCACCCTTCTGGCACAGACCCTGTTGAAGGACGACCAGGACCTGAGCCTGGAAGGGATGGCCGGGCCTATCCACGATTTCGGAAAGATTTGTGTTCCCATAGAAATTCTGAGAAAGAGAGGCCCCTTGACAAGGAGTGAAAGGGGCGCTCTGGAGCACCACACGTATGCCGGCTTTGTTCTCCTCAGTTATTACCTGAAGGATCAGGACAACTTCCTGGCAAAGGTGGCAAGGGAGCATCATGAGCGGAGGGACGGGTCCGGCTACCCTCAGGGCATCGCCCTCGATGACAGGCTGGTGGAGATCATCGTTGTCACCGATATCTACGATGCCCTCATCTCCGACCGGCCCTATCGAAAAGAGGCCTATGACAACCGGTCGGCACTGGAGGAGATCACGCGATTGGCTACGGCCGGCGAACTGAGCGTAGACGTGGTCAAGGCCCTCATCTCCCTGAACCGAAAGGATAAGCCCCATTACACGGAGTGTGTCCTTTCATCGGACACCAGAGGAAAGAGCCCCGAGGGAAACTACGGGGTCATCGTGGAAGAAGAATCCTAGGGCCGGCCCGGCTCATTCCCCACACCCACCGCCCGAACAGGGAATCAAGGGACCTGTACACGCATTTCCCACACCGTCGTTGTTTGAATCCTCCTGGCCGGGATTCGAAGCATAGGGACAGTTGTCCAGGTGGTTCGCGATGCCGTCGCCGTCGCGATCCGCCGTATAGCCCGGATTGGGCTCGTCCGCCACGGCCCGCCAGGCGTTCAACCGGCCGCCGGTGCTTACGCGATCGACCAGGGATGGGAGCGGATCCACGTTCAGGAGCAGACGGTCCATGAGCTGACTCATGCTCAGGCTCGGATCCGCGGCCAGGGTCAACGCAAGAACGCCGGAGACATGCGCAGCGGCCATGCTGGTCCCGGACAGGGTCTGGTATGCACCCTCTTTATAGGGACCGAATATGCTTACTCCCGGGGCCCCGAGTGCGCACAGGGAAGGGCCGTAATTCGAGAAGCCGGCCAGAGCATCACTCTCGTCCGTTGCCACAACCGTCACGATGTTTTCCACGTTCAACCCTCCGGGGGCCACGACACACCAGGGGGAGTCGATGTTGAAGGCCGAGCCGCCGGCCGCGGCAACGAACACCAACCCCGCATCCCTGGCCCGCTCGATGGATGCCTGGAGTGCGGGATTCTCGCCGTGCCCGCCCCAGGAGGTGGCCAGGACCCGCACCTGGGAACTCCCGGCAGCGTTTGTGGTGATGACGTAATCGATGGCCTCGATGGCGTCGGCGTCAGACCCGCTGCCCATTGCGTTCAGAAACTTCAAGCTCATCAGGGAAACCGCCCAGTTGGCACCCGCGCCGCCGGCTCCGTTGTTTGCCACCGCGCCGATGACGCCTGAACAGTGGCTCCCGTGACCGTTGTCATCATCCACATCGGCCGAGTCGTTTACAAAGTTCCATCCATGCAGATCGTCCACGTACCCGTTTCCGTCGTCATCCTCGCCCGGCAGCCCTGCAGCCTCCATGGGATTCACCCAGACGTTGGCAGCCAGATCCGGGTGGTCCAGGTCCAGGCCCGTGTCGATCACACCCACCGTGACCGCGGCACCCCCGGTTGTGATGTCCCATGCCTGGGGAGCGTCGATCTTCGGCCATGCCCACTGGCTCCCGTAATCGGGGTCCGTGGGGGTGAGATACGCCCGCCGGATGTAGTTCAGAGACGCGTATTTCACGTTCGGCAGCTTCTCCAGGATCGAAACGGCCCGAACCGGGCTTGTCCCGGCGGCCAGCTTGACGAGAAGGTCTCCACCCATGCCCACGGGTTTGACAGATGCCGTCTCCACGTCCGACAGGGAGGCCAGCTGCGCGGGCGACGCCCCGTTCACAAGGATTTCATCCGGCGCATATTCCTGCGTGACAGCCGTGCCGTTCAGGATGAAAAAGAGAAAAAGAGGGAGAAAAAAGAGGACCCGTCCCTTTCCTGTCTTCACGCCACGCCCTGTGCAGCATTGTTTCATGCCGTTTCGTATGCAGATTACGGATTTCAATAGATGCCCCTCCCTGTCTGCTTTCCGTTCTTCATGCGCACATCCATCTCGCCGTAAGATCCTGCCTCCCACCGTCACACGTTTTCCATGGCTCCGTACAATCCCCGGATCCTGTCCCTCAGCATGGAGCAGAGCCTCTCCATGACCCTGAAGCCGAGCCGGGAGTTGCTCATCATCATCTCCCTCAATGCCTGGCCGTTGATCACCACCACCTTTGTGGGTTTTCTGCAAACAGCCGATGACATCAGGTTGTGGGGCTCTCCCACCAGGGTGGACCAGCAGCCCAGAACGCGTCCCTTGCCGAGGAGGCTGATCACTGCATTCCCCTTTCTGGACCCCATGTCAACAACCCTCTCGAGGAACACGTTTCCTTCTTCGATGATGTAGAGGTTTTCCCCGAAATCCCCCTGGTTCAGGATGCTCTCCCCGGCCTTGTACGTTTCCACGGATCCCAGGCTTGCGATCTTCTCGATCTCTTTCCTGGTCAGACCGCTGAACAGCTCACACCTTTCCAGGACGTCGGCAACCTTTGAGGGAGCCATGGACCCTCCTCCTTTCTCTTTTCGGTCGTCGCATTGAAACGAACCGGATGGATCAGATCCAGAATACCCAAGCCTTGTCCATCAGGCAATGAAATTTCGAATGGATGACGGATTTGATTTGATACGCGAGGTAAGCTACAACACAGACGAGCCCGCAACCAGACGAGCCCGCAACTTGAATGAAGCTTTCACCTGCGAGCTGTGCAACCAACCCATAACACAACCTGTGGAGGGGAAAATGAGAAAGACGATCTTTGTGCCGGTGCTCTGTTTCTTGGCTGTAGCCTTTCTGTTGAACGGGTGCGGGGGCAAGTACGCGGATGCCAAGAAGCTGAACGAGGAATACATTGAACTGATGGAGACCTATACCGAAGAGATTGAAAAGGCGGGCAGCGCAAAGGATGTTGCCAAGGCGATGAACCGTCTTGCCGACGGGTTGGAAAAGAACTGGCCCAAGATGCAGAAACTGGCCGAAAAGTATCCCGAGCTGAAGGACAAGAACAATCCCCCCGAGGAGATGAAGGCGTCCCAGGAAAGAGCAAAGGAAGTGGGAAAGAAGATGGCCGGATCCTTCATGAAGATGATGCCCTACATGAACGACCCGGAGGTCAAGAAGGCGCAGAAGCGCCTTTCAGGGGCCATGTCGAAAAAGTAGCCGGACTGTCACTCCGGGACGGACTGCTTGGCAAGCACACCGAGCTTGACCGCCCGTACCTTGCGGTACACCTCCTGCGGCGGTCGGACACCACCGTCAACGGAAAGCAGGTCCTGCTCGATGGAGATGCCGAACAGGCGCTCGTTGTTCTTGAGGTAGGGAAGGATCAGGCGCCAGTCCTTGTCGGTCATCTCGGTAAACTCGCCGCCGTTGAGCTGATCGGCCACGAGCCTCCTGTGCGGATCGCGGACAAAGATGGCTCCGCCGGAGGCCAGAGAGAAGAGGTTGGATCCCGGGTAGGGCGTGGGCTGCTCGATGACCTTTCCCTGGTCGTCGAACATGATCCCGTTCAGCACCACGAAACCGCCCCCTTTGTGAGGATCCCCGGCCATGAAGGACTCGGCCAGGTAGTCGAGGCACGTGCCGTTGATCACCACACGCGGTCGGCCCACGGCGTTGATCAGCGGGCGGCCCGCCGCGTTCCCCATCACGTAGATCTCCCCGCCCTTGGCCCCGTACAGGAAGGCCTGGCCCGCATCCCCGTAGATCACCAGCCGGCCGCGCTTCATGATCTGCCCCAGCTGGTCCTGGCCGTTGCCGTGTATATGCAGATCCATCCCGTCCAGGCCTGACGCCACGTAGTCGCCGGAGCTGTCGTAGAGATCCATGCGCACGCGGTTGGTGTCCGGGCCGAACCCGCACCCGTGGAACCGCTGTCCCCTCAACCCGTAGACGATGAAGCGCTTCCAGCCCTGCTGAAAGGCGCGCACGGCCAGTGTGGCGTCGCAGTCATCCCCTTCCGGTGGGAAAGCGCCTGCATGGACCACCAGGGTTGTTTCGCCGCTTCCGGGTGCAGTGAGACGATCGCGGGTCTCCCAGTCGATCCGCTTGCAGACGGATTGCGCACCGTTGCCGATGACCGGGACCGCATCGAGAATGGAACGAATGCTCTCCTTTACGATCTGCAGCACCATGCCGGGCTTCTTCCGGCCGCAATCGTAACGCCGGTCGTTGAGCAGGGAGAGAAGCTCCAGGGCAAACTCAAAGCCGTCCTGGTCACGCCCTGCAACCTTTCTCACCTCCTCGGCCAGCCACCGGACGTTGTCAAAGCTCCAGGATGCAATGGCCGCGGCAAGCTCCCGGTAGAGATCGCCGGCAGGTCCCGGGCCGGACCCTGCTGCGATCCTCCCTGCCAGGTCACCGGGTCCCTCCGGCTGCACGGGCTGCGCGTTCAGGTCAATGGCCCATTCCCCGGGCGGGGTCTTCACCCTGCGGCCGAACTTGTCCGTGCAGGTGAGCTCGGAGGACCCGTTTGTTCCCTGGACCGTAAAGACGAATGCGCCGCCGTCGGCGTGGCTTCCTCCCCGTGCGTTCCAGTACCGGTCCGCAACGGTTCGAAACCGGTTGTCCTCCTCGGAAAGGGAGTGGAGGGTCGCGTCGATGGCCTGCTTTTCCGATGCCACCAGCCCGATGGAAACGTCCCCTTCCTGGATGGCAAAAACCTGGGGCCTGAGCATGGAGGTGTCGGTGATGCCGATGAGCTGGGACCGGTCCTCGTCCGGGTTGCTCCGGGCAATGATGAAGAACCAGGGTCCGTCCGGTGAGCCGCTCACGTGCAGGGACTGGATCGCCTGGTAGATCTTCTGCTTCTCTTCGGAAAGTTGGTCGAAGTCGAGCTCGGTGGTGGGCGCCAGCCCCTCGATCACATATTCGAGCGGGTACTTGAAGACCCTGGACCACAGGTCAA
The DNA here is from genome assembly GCA_964609935.1 of uncultured Thermodesulfobacteriota bacterium. Classification (GTDB taxonomy): domain Bacteria; phylum Desulfobacterota; class DSWW01; order DSWW01; family DSWW01; genus CAYTRL01. Next base: position 20,023 of record CAZSUQ010000005.1, read on the forward strand.
AGAGCAGGACCGAGACCTCGGTGTCCGTAAGAAACTGGGGCACGATGTTGTGCTGTCTGAGATACTCGCTCACGCCGTAATAGTTGGCAAAGTCACCGTTGTGCACCAGTGCATCGTTCAGCCCGATGAAGGGGTGGGCGCCTGCGGGATGCCAGACCCGCCCCTTTGTGGGGTAACGCTGGTGGGCGATCCAGACCCGGGCCTTCAGGTCCTCGATCCCGTAGTACTGAACGACCTGCTCGGCATAGCCCACGATCTTGAAGATCATGAGGTTGCGTGCATGAGAAAGAACGAAGGCCCGCTGTTCCCCCATGGATGCATAAAAGCTTCGGTTGAGCTTGAGGCTGTTTCGATAGATGAACTCATCCTCCACCTCCCGCTCGGGCGCACCCTCCAGGCCGTGCGCTTCCGCGAACGGCTCCAGGGCATCCGGTTTCACCCGTACGAAGTATCGAACGATGTCCGGCGGCTGAACCTCCAGGCCCACGTCCCGATAATCCGCTGCAGGTTCCACACGGTTGCGGTGCGTCACCTGGAGAAAGGGCTGGATGCAACTCTTCTCCACCTCGGCTTCGGATTTGGGGTCGAGAAGAGCGACCTGAAGGATGTAGTCGTTGCCCAGGGTGCCCGCATCCACACCGAGATCGTGGGGGTCGAAATCCGCACAGGCAATGCCCCCCCCTTTGCCGTTTCCCCGGTTGTGCATCTGGATGGAGGGCTCGAAGATGTGTCTCCCCCGAACCGGAACACTGGCCGCAAAGCCCACAACCCCGCAACCTCCCTCTTCCACCGCCCTTGTGTGCGGGATGGGAGGCAGGTCTGCAACCAGCTCCCTCCTGGACGTCAGCAAGCGCTCTATGAATTGATCCCTGTTGACCTTCATCTCTTCTCCTGACCCTAAGGGTACGCGAAAAAATAATTTCCCATTTTCGCATCTCATCTTCGGCCGCTCCTCAATCGCAAGACCATCGAAATAGCTTCAGCTATTCCTCCGGCCTTGCTCTATCGTCACGACCAAATCTGACCCAAATCTGAGCGCGAAACCCCTCCCCCGAAATGAGGCAATTAGCCTTCCCCACTGTGAAATTATCTTTTCGCGGACCCTAAGCGGATTTCCTTTCCTGCGTCTCGGTCGCTTCTCTCCGATAGTCACGGTGTGCAAGCAGGTCGGTCCTTCCCACCAGCTCACGGGTGCTCTTCATGCCGAATCGCCAGAGGATCTCCTTGAGCTGGATACACCAGGACTGAAACAGGTTGATGAGCCGCTGGGTGGCATAGTCGTCATCGAACATCTTCGAAAGCTCGGGATCCGTTGTGGCGATCCCCCGGGGACAGCCGCGCCCGCTCTCACAGTATCCGCAGCGAACACACTCAACGGCCACCATCTCCGAGGTGCCGATCACCACCCCGTCCGCTCCCAGGGCAATGGCCTTGGCCACGTCCCAGGCTGTCCGGATCCCGCCGGAGGCGATCAGGGTCATCTTGTCTCTCACCCCTTCCTTTTCCAGGAACCGGTGCACCTTGGGGATGGCGTACTCGATGGGCATGGCGATGTTCTTCTTGGCGATGTCCGGTGCAGCTCCCGTGCCCCCGTAGCTTCCGTCCAGGTGGATGATGTGCGCGCCGGCATAGTAGCTCCCCACGGCCACCATCTCCACGTCGCTGGGCGTGGAGACCTTGACCGAGACCAGGGCCTTGGCATTCATCACCTTGATCCAGTCCACGTGCTTCTTGTGGTCCTCCACGGAGTAGACCGAGTGGAAAGGGAAAGGAGAGAACAGGGCGCTGCCCTCAACGGCTTCTCGCATCTGCGCCACGGTGGGTGTGACCTTGTCGCCGAGCAGATGCCCGCCGAGGCCCGGCTTGGCACCCTGTGCGTACTTGAACTCGACGATCCGGACCCGCTGGATCGTCTCTTCCCTGACGCCGAACAGGCCGGTGGCAATCTGGGTGATGACATGGTCGTCGTACCGTGTGAGCCCGTCCGGATAGCCCCCCTCTCCGGTGCAGGTGAAGGAGTCGAAGGCCTTGTAGGCCCGGGCCCGGCCGATCATGGTGGCCAGGCTGATGGACCCGAAGCTCATGCCTCCGCCGTATACAGGAAACCCGATGACCACTTCGGGACGTCCGTCCCCTGTGCGATTGAGCGGGATGCGGAGATCGATCTCTTCGGGCTTGAGACTGGGAACCGGCGGCTTGTCCGGGAAGAGGAGATCCATGCGGTCGAATCCGCCGCCGGAATTGCCGGTTCGAACCTCGAGGCCGGAGTCCCTGGGCGGCAGCCTCCCGGTTTCGGCCTGAATCCAGGTGCTCGTGAGGAGGTCTGCGGTCCAGCGCGGATCGCCGAGGGTGTTCCAGGTGGGGTTGATCCCCACGCGAACGGCATCCTCGGGGCAGGCCTCCATGCAGAAGGAATCCTTTGTCTTGCAGACCCCGGGACCGCGGCACAAATGGGAGCGCGGTGATTGGAGACTCCCGCCTCCCATGTAAAGAACATCGTAAGGGCATGCATCTACACACTTGCCGCAGTGTGTGCACGTATGCCTCACCACCACCCTGTACTTGCCGATCTTGTTTCGAAAGCGTGAATCGCAGGTTTCCACCATGGACTCGGCCGGCGGGTAGCCCTTCGGCTCCGGCATGGGCATGTCCGGAACAGGGACCTTTGCCTCATCCTTGTTCAAGGCCACAAAGTCCTGGGAGTCGGTTGCGTCGGTGCATGCATCCACCCGCTTCCCGAACTCGGGTGCAAAGCATTCCTCCTCCAGATCCTGGAAGAACATGGCGCGACCCACCTCGCCGCGAAGCCGGCGTGCCTCCCTGATCCCCATGGCACCCATGACCTCGATGAGCTGGGAATGCCACGACCCGATGAGGTTTACGATCCGCTGAGCACCCACCTCCTCTTCCACCCTGTCCAGTTCCACCGGGCAGTGGGCCTGCTCCTGGCAGTCCGTGCAAAGCCTGCATTCCATGGCAACCATGGCTGCCAGGTCCACGCCTGCCCCGTCCGCACCACAGATGATGATCTTGGCCATGTGCTCGGCCAGGGCGATCCCTCCTGTGACCAGAAGGGTCACCTGTTCCCGGGTCGTATCCTCCACGAGCCTCATGTGCACACGACGAACCAGATCCGTGACGAACGTATTCTCACACCCGCCCAGACCGTCCCCGTCCGGGCCTGCCTGGAGATGGATGATGTCCGCCCCGCCTTGAACGAGCTCCGACGCGCGCTCCACGGCGTGCTCGTCCAGGTCCAGCCTTATGGATGCGATGATTTCCGGGCGTGCCGCCTTCAGGGAGCTCATCTGCTCCACGCTCTTGGAGGAAAAGGCAAGCTCAACGATGGGCACACCCTCCAGGCTCGCGACATCGTGCCGGTCCGGATCGAAACGGAGGATCAGGCGCTCCCGTTGCCCTGCCATGTCGCCCTGTGCCTCCTCACAGGTGGCCACACAAACGGTCTCAAGTCTTTCAGCAGCCAGGGCAAAGGCCTTGCGCGTACCTTCGCCCATGAACCCGAAGGGCGGGATGTCCAGCACCACAGGTAGGGAGATCCCCACAAAGGGAGGGGGAACCGTGAGCATGTTCCCTTGCTCGTCAAAGGAAAGCCGGGCGGGCTTCCGCCCCAGTTCGATCACCGTGCTGATGTATTCCCTGCCGTGTATACCGTCACGCGTGGGCCGCACGATCTCGGACATGTCGGTCCACATCTGATCGAACCCGGGCCCGCAGAACGGCCCCCGGTAGCCGGCGCCGGAAACCGGGATGTTCCCTGTTTCCGCCTGCTTCCATATGCGTGCGATGATCTCCGGGGTCCAGTAATCATTCCCCATGCGGGCGAACCTGGGGTTCACGGACCTGGAGAAGATGTTGTTCTTGCACTCCTGGACACAGCGGAGGCAGCCGGCACAGATGCTGTCGCCCGTGTCCTGTATCTGAACCGGATCGAACCCGCGTTTCTGGAAGACACCGTAGATACACGACTTGCTTTTCACGCAGCGTACGCACCCGAGACACCTGCCTGACTCAAAGGAGCTGTACTGGGATATGGGTGTGAACCTGGACGGGGTCGGTTTCACATGGACGTGGTATTTCTTCGGCATAGGTTACACTCACCAATTCGTGTCTTGTTGTTGTTCTTGGTGGAGCCTTCTGCAGCCGGCCAGGGCCGCGGAATCAACCGCTCTCTCTGTTCATGGGATTGGGACCAAGGGGGCGGACCGCGCCGGCCCTCTCTGCGGCCATCTCCGTCAAGTCTTCAGCGAGAAGCCCGTTCTTCCTCACGATGGCCACACGCTCCGGACCAAAGTCGATCTCCTCCAGGATCCCGCGGACATAATCGATCCTTCTTTCCGCCCGGTTGCTGCCCACGAGGAACCGGCACGTGGGGTCCGGGCAGGCCACGACAAGGATTGCATCCACTCCGCTCTCCAGGAGTTTGACCAGCTGCCTCGACTCCACCTTGCTGGAGCAGGGCATGACCACCTGGCGAACCATGAATCCCTCCAGCCTTCGGAAGGAGTCTGTTTCTTCGATGTTCCTCTCAACGGTGTTCTGGCAGTACAGAACCACGATCCTTGGTTCGAATCCCTTCATCTCTGTTGTTTCCTGTGCCAATCCCTGCATCGGGTTCCTTTCCGGACATTTCGTTTGAGTCCATTCTTGCCTGGAACCCGGCATTAATATACAAGTCCTGTGCCAAACGGGCACAACCGGAAATCTCTCCCTGATCGAGATAACGAATATAGAAATAAGATTGCGATTTTATATGATTCTTTCCTATTTTCCCATACAGAGCCTTTTCATCATTCCGGGCGCCCTTTTCTGTGCGCCGGGCATGGCGCGCAGCGCCAGGGACTGTATCGGGTAACCGTCCCCGATTTATATAAAAAGGGGGGAAACCGCATCCACGGCCTCCCCCCTTTGCTTCATCCGTCTATTCCTGTTTACCCCTTGAGAATCGCCTCGGCGGATTCCTTCTGTGCCTCGGTGACAAAGGGGATGCCTGTCTCGGCTTCGGTCTCGCGGTTGCCGCTGAACAGGTCGTCGCGGGAAAGCTCGGACAGGTTGAACTTGCGGCAACCGGCCATGAGCTGCTGCAGGCCGCAGCCGACCTTGTCCACATATCCGGCCATGGCAATAGCGCCGAAGGGCACTTCCTTCATGGCGTCGGCACCGATCCGATCCTTGACGATTTCCCAGGCTGCAAAGATCTCTTCCGGATACTTGCCGAGTTCCTTGACGGTCTTGGGGAGCTCCTCCCAGTTTCCGTTGATCTCGGCGCGCTG
>CAZSUQ010000006.1:0-25042 GCA_964609935.1 uncultured Thermodesulfobacteriota bacterium
CTCCGCGGCTTCTATCTTTTCCTCCGCGGCTTCTATCTTTTCCTCCGCGGCTTCTTCTGCAGATGCATCCTGATCCCAGTCCGGGTGACCCCAGGATTTCGATAGATCGCGAAGATCCTCTTTCCAGCCTTCTTCAGAGGAGACGATGACCTCCTCCTTCTGCGAGAGGAAGGCATCCATCGCCGCTTTCTCCTGCGCCTTCTTGAGCGCCTTGATGCTCAGGCCGATCTTTCTCTCGCGCGGGTCAAGGTGAATGATCTTGGCCTCGAGCATGTCACCCACATTGGCGAAATTGCGAATGTCCTCCACCCGCTCTTCGCTCAACTCGGAGATGTGGACCAGGCCCTCGATCCCCTTTTCAATCTCGAGGAAAACGCCGAAGTCCGTGACGTTCGTAATGTTGCCGCTGACGAGATCCCCGATCTTGTGTTTTTGCGGGATATCGTCCCAGGGGTCCTTCTCCAGTTGCTTGATCCCAAGGGAGAATTTATTCGTTTCCTCGTCGATATTCAGGACCACGACCTCGACTTCTTCATCCTTCTTGTATTTTTCAGCAGGGTGTTTGATCTTGTGTGTCCATGAAAGATCACTGACATGAACCAACCCATCGATCCCGTCCTCGATCCCCACAAACAGCCCGAAATCGGTGATGTTTCGAATCGTGCCCGTAATCCTGGATCCCTTGGGATACTTCTCCTTCAGGAGTGCCCAGGGATTGGGCTCGGTCTGTTTCAGGCCCAACGAAATGCGCTGGTTTTCCACGTCCAGGTTCAGCACCGCGCACTCTACGGTATCGCCCACGGAGAGAATCTGGGAAGGATGCCGGACCTTCTTGGTCCAGGACATTTCCGAGACATGGATCAGGCCCTCGATCCCGTCTTCCAGGGAGATAAAGGCACCGTAATCCGTCAAGCTGACGACCTTCCCCTCAACAAGAATACCAACTGGATATTTTTCAGCTGCCGTCTTCCACGGGGCTTCGGTGGTCTGCTTGAGCCCGAGCGAGACCCTTTCTCGCTCACGATCGTAACGGAGAACCTTTACGTTGATCTTGTCTCCGATGGAAAGAACCTCCGATGGATGTCCAACCCTTCCCCAGCACAAGTCTGTTATGTGTAAAAGCCCGTCGATGCCTCCCAGGTCAATGAATGCGCCGTAATCCGTAATATTCTTTACAATCCCCTCCAGGATCACCCCCTCCCCTATACGGGTGAGTGTCTCCTTTCGCATCTCCTCTCTGTCTTTCTCCAGAAGAACCCTCCTGGAAATGACAATATTCTCCCGTTTCTTGTCGAACTTGAGAATCTTGAACGGGAATGTCTGCCCGATCAGATCGTCGAGGTTCCTGATAGGCCGCAGATCCACCTGGCTTCCCGGCAGGAAGGCTTGAACTCCAATATCGACGATCAATCCCCCTTTGATCCGGTGGACAATCCTTCCCTGGACAGCCTCCTCGCTGCTATAAGCCTCCTTGAGTTCGTCCCATATCCTGAATTGATCCGCCTTTTCCTTTGAGAGCCGCAGCGTGCCTTCCTCATCCTCCATCGCCTCGAAAAACACCTTGATACGGTCTCCCACATTGATATTGTATGTATCGTCCGGTTGTTTGAACTCTCTCAGGGCAACTTCCCCTTCCGACTTGTAGCCGATATCCACGGTGGCTGTTTCCGACCCGACAGCAATGACCGTGCCGGTTACCACTTCGCCTATCTTGATACTGTTTTCAGCGAAGGACTGTTCAAACAGGGTTGCAAAATCTTCGCAGGAGCCATCTGTTTCCTCTGCAACCATCTGGGTTGGCATGGTTTGGCCTGAAGATTCCCCGGTTGCCGCGTTGTTGTTTTCTTCGTTCTGGTTCGGGTTTGTTGTTTCCATGAAAAAACTTCTCCTCCTTGCCGTGAATTTTGTCTTCCTTGGTGAACGGCCGCTTTACAGATTTTACAGATAGTACTCCTTCGGTGTCGATGGATGCTGGAATCCCTCAGAGTTCTCTGCCTCGATTCTTCATCCGGCGAGGATCGAGATGTTTTCTAAACGGTGGATTGCCGGTGGGCCGCCGTCCATATCCGGCAGCATGGGAGTGTAGGCAGAATGTGGAAGGAGATTGCCTGACGATCCGGAACTCCGGAAACTATAAAATATATCACATACAAGCGGAAAAGGATACAAGTGCTTTTTCCGTGCCGTTTCCCCATTCCCAAGGCGGCACGGGATTCCTTTGGCGGCCGCGGCCCGCGGCCTCTTGCTTTTTCACTTCAGAACCCCGATAATAATAAGCTTTTCTTGTCCCCGATTACGGGTAACCCCCGCCTGCGTGCCCCTGATGTCCCCATACACATCACCGGCAAGACGAAGGGCCCCCTCCCGGTGTCTCGGACGTGCGGTAGAGGAAGGACGGAACAGGGAGGCACAGCGAGGCCGCAGAACAGGAACAGGCAAGGCTTCGGAGACCATGAAACAACATCAGATAAGAAACATTGCGATCATCGCGCACGTAGACCACGGAAAGACAACCCTGGTCGACCAGCTCTTCAGGCAGAGCGGCATGTTCCGTGACAACCAGGTCGTCACGGAAAGACTCATGGATTCGATCGACCTCGAGAGGGAACGAGGCATCACGATCGCTTCCAAGAACGGCTCGTTCAAGTATCAGGGCTTTCTGATCAACATCATCGACACGCCCGGGCATGCGGATTTCGGGGGACAGGTGGAGCGGGTGCTGCGGATGGCTGACGGGGCTCTGCTCCTCGTCGACGCCCAGGAAGGCCCAATGCCCCAAACCTATTTCGTGTTGAAGAAGGCCCTGGCGCTCCGGCTGCCGATCATCGTGGTCATCAACAAGATCGACAAGCCGGCGGCCCGGCCGAACGAGGCGGTGGACCGGGTGTTCGACCTCTTCGTCAAGTTGGACGCTCCGGAGGAGATTCTCGATTTCCCGGTGGTGTATGCATCTGCCAAGGACGGCTATGCGCTCGAGGAACTCGGTGAGCCGGTCCTGTCCATGGAGCCCCTTTGCCAGGCAATCATAGACCACACCCCGCCTCCGGCCGGAAGCCCGGACGGCCCCCTGCAGCTGCTCGTAAGCTCGATCGACTATTCTCCGTACCTGGGCCGGCTGGGGATCGGGAAGGTCACCTCGGGAACCCTGAACACCAAGAAGGAGATCGTCGTGGCCAAGCGTTGCGGCGAGCTGGTGCCGGCACGAATCACCAAGGTGTACCGCTTCGAGGGGAATCGAAAGGTGGCCACCGACATCGCCGGCACAGGGGAGATCGTTGCGGTTGCAGGGATGGATGACGTCACCGTGGGTGTGACGTACACGGACCTGGACGACCCGAGACCGCTGCCGCCAACCGAAATCGACCCCCCCACCCTTTCCATGAACTTCATCCCGAACGACTCCCCCTTTGCCGGCAAAGAGGGTTCGTATATCACCTCGAGACACCTGGAGGAGCGCCTGCGGCGGGAGGCCCTTGCCGACGTGGCCCTGATCGTGGAACCAGGGGGCAACGGTTCCGGGTTCAAGGTCTCGGGACGGGGAGAGCTGCACCTATCTATCCTGATCGAGCGCATGCGCCGGGAAGGATACGAATTCCAGGTCTCCCGCCCGCAGGTGATCATGAAGCAGGAGGGCAACGAGCTTCTGGAGCCGTATGAGAGGTTGACGGTGGATGTGGAAGAGCAGTACATGGGCACGGCCATCGAGATGCTGGGCAACAGAAAGGGCCAGATGCATGAAATGAGCCAGAACAACGGCATGGCACGCATCGTGTACAGAATCCCCACGCGCGGCCTGCTTGGGTTCCGGCCCGAGTTCCTGTCCGCCACCCGGGGCATGGGAATCATGAACTACGTGTTCGATGGCTACGGCCCTCATGCCGGTGAGATCAGGAACCGCAAGAACGGGGTCCTGGTGGTGAAGGGGCCCTGCACGACCGTGGCCTATGCCCTCTTCAACCTGCAGGAGCGCGGCAGGCTCTTTTACGGGCCCGGCGCCCAAGCCTACGCGGGCCAGATCCTGGGCGAGCACTGTCGTGACAACGACCTGGTCGTCAACCCGGCAAAAGGGAAGAAGCTGACCAACATACGCGCTGCAGGGTCTGACGAGAATGTCGTGCTCACCGCCCCGGTTCAGATGAGCCTCGAGGAATCCATCTCTTACATCAATGACGACGAGCTGGTGGAGATCACGCCCCAGGCGGTCCGCCTCCGCAAGAGGTAGGATTCGACATGAGATATCACCCAGGACCTTCATGACAGGCGGAAAATGGCCCTGAGGCCATAATACGGCTGTCCAGACTTCTCTCCGCTTTTTCAGGAGATCATCTGGAGATCGTCGGTTTTCAGGCGGGGGGTGGGTCTCTGCATGGATAAGATGAAAAAAGGGAGGGCCGCGCCTGAACGCAGCCCTCCCTTTTTTTCATTTGTCGTCTACATCAGGAGCAACCGCCGCAGTCCGTCGGCTCGCATGCGTCGCCGACCCCGTTTCCATCCGAATCGGTTTGATCGTTGGCGTCGTACGGGCAGTTGTCTGCGTAATCGGGCGTTCCGTCGCTGTCGCGGTCGCTGCAGGTGTACCCGTTCAGTACTCCGTACACGGCCCCAAAAGCGTTGAGGCGCATGCCGGTACGGGTGACTCCATCCATGGCGGAGATGGGATCTCCGTTACAGAGGACGGCCTCCTGGACCTGGGTCAGGCTGAGGGCCGGATTGGCGGCGAGGCAAAGGGCGGCAACGCCGGCCACATGCGGGCAGGCCATGCTTGTCCCGCTGAGCTCGAAGTATCCGTCTCCTTTATTGGTGCTGAGGATGTCGGAACCGGGCGCGCCGATGTCCACCGTGGAGGCGCCGGTGGTGGAGAAGCTTGATTTTGCGTCCGTACTCGTGGTGGAGGCCACCGAAATGATTCCGTCCACGTTGAAGCTTGACGGATAGGCGTCACTGCCAAAGCAGTCATTGTTCTGATTGCCGTTCCCGGCGGCGTTCACCCAGAGGATGCCCGCGTCGGTGGCTGCCTGGATCGCATCACCCAGGGCCGCGCTGAAGCCACCTCCGCCCCAGGAGTTGCTGGATACGCGGATATCGGCTCCACTCGGCGCATTCTCCTTTGTCGCGATGATGTAATCCACGCATTCAATGGCGTCGGAGAGGGCTCCGGAGCCGAGAAAGCTCAGGAATTTACAGGCGATGATGCTCGTGCTCCAATTCGCGCCGGCCACGCCCAGCGTGTTGTTGGTGACCGCACCGATGGTGCCTGAGACGTGGGTGCCGTGGGCCACGATGCCGTTGTCTTCCGGGTTGCCGTTGTTGGCGACCGCATTCCATCCGTGGATGTCGTCCACGTAACCGTTCCCGTCGTCATCCACACCGGGGCTTCCCGCAGCCTCGAGTGCGTTTGTCCAGATGTTGGCGGCAAGATCGGGGTGGTCGGTGTCGATCCCCGTGTCGATGACATTCACCACGATGGACGGATCACCCGTCTCGAGGTCCCAGGCCGCAGGCGCCTGGATCTTGTCCCACCCCCACTGCTGACTGTACATGGGATCGTCAGGCGTCCCAAATGCGTGCTGAATCCAGTCCGGTTCCGCGTACGCAACGCCGGCATCCTTCCCGAGCAAGGCGACAGCGCTTTCCACGGTCACGCCGTCGGCAAGAGGGACGAGCATGGCGCCGTTGCTCTTCCAGGCCTTGGCAGAAGACAGCGCTCCCGGTGCAGCCACTTCGGAGAGCACGGCAGAAGTAGCGCCGGGCTTGAGCTTGACGATGATCTGGCCGGGGACGTATTCCTGTGCAAGGGCCGGACTCACAAGTGAGCCCGCAACCACAAGGATGAACGCCACGAGAATTCCAAGATGTTTCATGATTCCCTCCTCCGAGCTAAGGTTGCCTGTTTGTTGAATGAGAAAACCCCTACACGTTCATTTTGTCAGCACAAATCGAGTGCAATGCCGTTAATTAATGCTTTATAGAGATATAATATAATATTGTTCTTTGACACTCAAAGAAATTGTATTCCTCCCGTGTTCCATCGTCAACAAACCGGGGTCGGCGTAGAGGATCATGTTCGCCTGATGCTGTTCTGAGCCGCAGGGCCTCAGTGCCGGCAGACGGCCACCAGGCTGAGAGCGCCTTCAATCTCGTGGCTGACCCGGAAGTCCTCCAGGCCGATCTCGAAATCCTGCTCCGTCAGGTTCGGTTCACCTGCGGAGCGCAGCACAGACCGCATCCGCCCGGCAGACTTGAGCAGTGCCCGCCACAAAGGGTCGGGGAAGATTCTGCCGGCAGTCCTGAGCAGAGGCGTTCTCCTACTGCGCATCTTGGCTTCATGGAGGGCGACGATCCTGGGGCTGCCGTGCACTCCCAGCACTTGCTGTTCCCTGAAGATCAGCGCCACGGCATCCTCGAGCTCCTTCGCCGTGTACTCCTTCAGGTGATAGGGGTTCCAGGGCTTCTGGCCAGGCAGCAGGCGCGTAGCTGCGTTTGGGGTTACCGCGATAACGGTCCCCCCGGGACGGACGACCCGACAGTGCTCACCAAGGAACCTCCCTGCGTCGGCAACGTACTCGATTACGTGTGAGCTGAAACAGAGGTCGCACGACTCACTGGGCAGGGGAAGCCTGTAACCGTCGTAAAGCTCAAACGAAACGTTCCCGGTCATGCGTGCTTCCAGTTGCCGGACGAGTTCCCTGTCCGTTTCAAAGGCCTGCACACGGGAAGCCGATTCGGCAATCAGTGCCGTGCCGTATCCAAGACCGCAACCAACCTCAACCACATCGTACCCCTTGCATCGGGGCTTGATCCACTCGTAGGTGAACCTGTGCTCAAGGTAGAGAACGTGCTCGATCTCCGAGCGCCATCGCTCGGTGTCGATCATCCTCTCGCCGATCTGCCCGGCTGTGACCTTGCCGCTGTCCCGGTTCACGCCACGTACCCTCCATTGACTCGAAAAGCCCGCTCTACGGAAGGCTCATCGCGCCTTCCTCACCGCACAGATGCGTTCAAGGGCCGTCTCGGTCATGGCTGCTGCATCAACGCGGGCAGGCACGGTGACCTCCCCTCCGGCATTTTCGGCCCAATCCCCCGTTCCCTCCTTTTCCTTCTCCGTACGTGCCGGGGCTGGCGTCTCTCCGGTGTTTGCCGGGGCGGTCATGACTCGCGCGCCCTTCATCCACATCCGCAACCTCTGTATATCCGTGAAGATCTCCGGCTTCACGAGGTATGCCATGGCCACGATATCCCAGGGGTGGAAACCCTCGGGGGGTTCAAGAGATCGTTTTTTCATGGACAACAGGGGATTGAGAAGTTTCTTTGTCCGAACGAAACCCTCGATCCAGGGGCACAGGAAGGCGGCGACGGAACCGGTCCGCTCCCGTATCCTGTCGATCTCCCTCTGTTTGAACGTCACGCTCATGCAAACATCGATGGGAACCACCACGCGCGGGACGGGCGTGGAGAGAACAAAATTCACAGCTTCCGGATGGGCAAAGAAGTTGAACTCGAAACGATCACTTGCAAGCCTGCCCCCGAGCGCCAGATGGCCCCCGATCCGGTCTGCGATGTCAGGCGCGGACCTGAGCGCTGCTGCAAGGTTTGTCAGGGGTCCCAGTGTCACGACCAGGGGCTTGCTGTCGGATCGGCGAACCTGATCCACGATGAACCGGCTCGCATCGGTTTCCCGGGTCATGTCCCGCGACAGCCAGCCCGCTCCCCTGACGACGGGAATGTCCTTCCTTCCGGTCAGATCAAGGAGGCGGCATGCATCCCGAAATGCCCTGCCGATGGAGGTGTTGCCATAGGTCACGGTAAGGCCCCTGACCTCCAACTCCGGGCTCCCCAGGGCAAAGAGGATGGCCAGGTCGTCATCGATGTCGAACCCGCCCCTCACCAGCATGGCGGGATCCGCGTCGATCAGCACGGGCAACGGTCCTTCTTGGGAATCCCATCCTGCAGGAAAGTGCGGCGCCTCGATAACGTTCTCCTTTTTCTTTCATTCGTTTATCCCCAGAGGGTTCGTTGAGAAACACCCATCTGCGGCTTTCGGCTTTATCCCTCGTCGCTCAACGTACAGTACGGCCGCCTGATGCAACATGATACCCCCTGGCCTCTCCCTTTGAAAACCTGCTGTTTTGTTCTAGAGTATTCCAGCGAACCGTCTTTCCCCACAGAGGGCTTTACATGTCGTCATTGCGGATGGTGGAAATCTTCCTGCAAGGAAGCGGTGGAGAAATGGTGGAGGAGGTTCTGAAAGACTTCCCCCTGGTCGGTCTCTGGCACCAGGAGGCCTCGGACGACCTCAGCATCACCAAGGTGCTCCTTCACGCAGACAAAACAGAGGCGGTCCTCGACGAACTGCAAAAGCACTTTGGGCAGAGCGGGGGATTCAGGGTCGTCCTGACTCAGGTGGAAGCCACCTTGCCGCGGCCGGAGGTTCCCGAGAAAGAGGCCGCTCAAGAGGAGCCCCTGGAAAAGGAGAAGCCCAGGATCAGGGGCTCCCGCATCAGCCGCGAAGAGCTCTATTCCGACATCGAGGAAACCTCGCGTCCGTCGTGGGTGTTTGTGACCATGGTGTTCCTCTCCACGATCGTGGCCACCATCGGGCTCCTCAAGGACAGTGTGGCGGTGATCATCGGGGCCATGGTCATTGCTCCCCTGCTAGGCCCGAACGTGGCCCTGGCCCTGGCCACAGCCCTGGGAGACGCCCACCTGGCCTGGCGCTCTGTGAAGGCCAACCTGACCGGCGTTCTGATCGCACTGGGCATCTCCCTGTCGGCCGGATACCTGTTCACCATCGACGCCTCGACCCCCGAGATCCTGGCCAGAACGAGGGTGGACCTGGGAGACATCCTTCTCGCGCTCGCCTCGGGGAGCGCCGGGGCGCTGGCGTTCACAACCGGTGTTGCCGCATCACTCATCGGCGTGATGGTGGCCGTGGCCCTGCTGCCTCCCCTGGTCACGACCGGGCTCATGCTGGGTTCCGGCCATTACGGGCTGGCGCTCGGGGCCTTTCTGCTCCTGGGAACAAACGTGATCTGTATCAACCTGTCGGGCGTGATCACGTTCCTTGCCCAGCAGGTGAGGCCCAACACGTGGTGGGAGAAGAACAAGGCAAAAAAGGCCTCCCGTATCGCCATCATGCTCTGGACGATTCTCCTGATGGCGCTGGCCCTGATCATCTTCATATCTCAGAGCCTTTGAAAGAACACAAGATTCGAGAGGAAATCAACGATGGCCACAGGGAGTAAGACCGCGGTGGTTGCCGCGCTTGTAGCCAACCTTGGAATCGCTGTATTCAAGCTGATCGCAGCCCTGGTAAGCGGAAGCTCCTCCATGTTGGCCGAATCCTACCATTCCTTCTCGGACACGATGAACCAGGTCTTTCTGCTCATCGGGATCTGGCGGAGCAAGAAACCCGCGGACAAGACGCATCCCTTCGGCTATGGGAAAGAACAGTTCTTCTGGGCATTCATTGTTGCTCTCATGCTGTTCGGCATTGCCGGGGGGCTGTCCATTCGAGAGGCCTACCACAAGTTCATGCATCCCGAACCCCTCAAGGACGTGACGTTGAGCTTCATTGCGCTGGGTTTTGCCTTTGCCTTCGAGACCGTGGCGCTTGTCATCGCATTCAGGCAATTCAGGCAGGAAGTCAAAAGGGAACGTTTCGACGGGTTCCTGGATGGGATCCGGCACAGCAAGGACCCGACCATCCTGACCGTCATCTTTGAAGACACGCTCGCCCTGATCAGCATCGTTGTGGCCTTCACCTGTATCCTGTTGAGTGTCGTGACGAGCAACCCTGTCTTTGATGCCTTGGGCTCGCTCATCATCGGCATCTTTCTCATGGTCTTTGCGCTCGTTCTGGCAAACGAGAACAAGAAGCTCCTCATCGGAGAGGCTGTCACACCCTATCGGAGAAAGATGGTGTTGAAGGCGATCCAGGAGATCCCTGAAGTGAACGAGGTGATCACCCTGAAGACCCTGCAGATCGGACCGACCCATGCCATTGTCACGGCAGAGATCGATTTCAGGGACAACCTCGTCACGAACCAGATCGAAACAGCGGTGGACCGGATCGAAGAGAAGATCCGGGAAGTCATCCCTTATGCGCAGTGCTTCATCGAGGCGGAGCGGAAGGAAAGCTAGAAAGAATTGAACTCGTATACTGCATGAAACATCGCGGCCAGAGTGAAAAGCATGCAATATGCGGGGCAAGCTCTGCCGATTCAGGTACCGTTTTCAAAATCCCTCACGGCATAACCACCGTTAGATCCACCGGGCCGTTGTGGTCGATCTCCAGCTCGTAGGTCCCTGGTTCCGCACGAAACGACGTGGTGCATTCAAAGCCGTCGTGACCCGTGATGTCCAGGCCGGGCTCCGCATCCAGGCCTTCGATGCGGAGCACCGTTCGGCGAAGCGCTTCGTCGGTTGGATCCGGGATGTAGATGTTGTCCACGTATCCCATGGGATCCTCGTTCACAAGGTCCGGGTCGCTCCAGACATCCACTTCCGAATCGATACGGTAGTTCGACAGGTGGATCCGAAGCCTTCCCTTCTCCTCGATGCAGATGCCGAAGGTGTGGGGAGACAGGCTCCCTGACAGCGATCCGCCGGAAGGTTGCCCGGGGGCAAAGGAGAACGTGGTTGTGACGTCCCTGTTCTCGTTGGGGTTGGCGAAAAACCAGCGGTCCCCCAGGTTCACGAACCAGCTGTCTCCCTTCCCGGTGGACGGATACCTTGCATCAAAGAAGGCACGCTTCCTGTCCGTGTCCGCCAGCTCTTCGGCATAGGTGACGTCATCGAACACGGTGGGGAACAGCCCCGCCACCTCGGGCCCGGCAAGCACGGGAAGGATCGGGAGGAAGTAGTACCTTCCCGTGGAGGGAAGCCACTCGTACCAGCTGCGCTCCTCGGGACCGTAGAGCCCCTTGAAGAGATCGTCAAAGTTCAGCTCCGGCGGTACGGCATGCGTGGGCTGGTAGGCGATCTTCATCTTCTCCCGCACCTCTTCCCTCGTGGGGATCAGGCCGTGGGACAGGATCATCCGTATGAGGGGCAGCAGGACATTGTCAAAGGCAGGGGTGGTTCGTCCGGTACCCAGCGAGGCGAAGCCGTGAAAAGGCGCTTCCAGTGAAAAGGTGGTTGCCCCGCCTGCCGCAGCCATCAGCCACTCCATCCCGAACAGGGCGTCCGGGTAGGTGAAGATGCTGGCCCAGGAGCCGCCGAACAGTTCGGCCCACAGGCCCCAGGCCCAGCACCACCAGCAGGCAGGCTCGAAAAGACGGGCATAGCCGGCCTCCTTCCACATCCAGTCCTCGGGGTTCACCCCCCACTGCCCCACCTGGCAGACAGCCCACAACCCCATGGCTGCAGACGGACCAGCGAGCCGCTTCCCGTCGCCGTTGTGCTTGTCCATGATGATCACGTGGGCCGCGTTCTCCCTGATCGTGCGGTACAGATCCTGGTCCGCGCCCGCCTTCACAAAGACGTGGGGCACCTTCTGCCAGAGAAAGGGACGATCCTCCCGGGGAAGGGGCCGGTCCCAACCCATGTCCTGCCAGAGGAAATAGCCGCCGCAGGCGGCCACCGTCTCGATGGTGGCCTTCATGCGTTCCATGTAGTCGTCGTCCAGCCCTGTGAGCTGCAGGCCCGTACAGCTGATCTCCGCCCAGAGCAGGCCGACCAGGGAGGAGTAACGCTCGAAGAGCCCGGCCCAGTAGCTCTGCGGGGTTTCGTTTCGCGTGTAGCAGTGTTCGGTCTGGATGAACGTGGGAAACCCGATCTCCTCCGCGGCGTCGAGCACGGCCTCCACGCGGGCACGGAAGGCTTCGCTGTGGTCGTAGGGCTCGGGGGGGATGTAGTGGAGTGCAAAGAACGGCCGCACGTCTGCGGGAAGGACGGCGTCAACGCTCAGGACCTCTTCCGGGCCCCCGTAGACGTTGAAGATGAAGAGTGGGTTGTCCCGGGATATGGGCCGTCGAAGTTCAGCCTCCGGAGCCGTGCAGGTGGGGCGCTCCGCAACCTCTTTCCCCCTGTCCGGTGTCCGGTCCGAGCCGGAACACGAGACCATAAACAGCACAGCAACCAAGAGAATCGGAATATGCTTTCTCATGCTGTCTCCCCCTTTGGTGACCACCTGCAATCGTCTGTTCTCCTGGAACCCGGAGGGAGTACAGCCTGCAGATTCGGGTATGTCGGCAGCCACAGCAGGAATACTCGCTTGCTTTAGGACGACCTTCTCATGGGCTTGAGCACCATGAGGAGCACGGGGAGCAGGATGAGGTCCCCGATCAGGGCGCTCACCATGGTCACGCCCGTGAGCACGCCGAAGTAGATGAGCGGCCTGAAGTTGGAGAAAACAAGGACCATGAACCCGAAGGTGAGGACAAAGGAGGTGAAGAAGAGAGCACGCCCCGTGGAGGTGAGGCTCTGTGAGGTGGCCGTGACCTCGTCCGGGTCAGCCCCGTACTCCTTCCGGAAGCGGGTGAGATAGTGGATGGTGTCGTCCACGGCAATGCCGATGGCCACGCAGGAGATCACGGCTGTGGCGGTGTTGATGTCGATGCCAACCCATCCCATGAGACCCAGCGTCATCAGGATGGGGATCACGTTGGGAACCATGCTCAGCAGGCCGAGGCGCAGGGATCGGAACAACAGACTCATGATCACACAGATAACGGCCAGGGCAAGCCCCAGGCTCTGGACCTGTCCTTTCACAATGGCGTTGATGGAATTGGTCACCAGCACAGAGATGCCGGTGGCCCGAACCGAAGAACCGGGAAACTGTGTGTCGATATAAGCCTTCACCTGCTTGATGAACCGCTCCATCTCCGCCGAGCTCACCGTTTTCATACGCGCCGAGAGGACGGCTGTCCGGTAGTCGTGATCCACGATACGTGAAAGGTCCTCCTCGTCCCCGCTCATGGAGTAGAGAAGCAGGTACTGTGCGATCTCGGCCTGGGTGTCCGGCAGCCTGTCAAAGGCGGGGTCGCCGTCGTGAAAGACCTGGTTCATGCGTTTGAGAAGATCCACCAGGGACTGGCAGTTGGTCACAAGGGGCAGGCCCTTGAGGTACGTCTCCATCTGCATGATCTTTGCCAGGTTTGCCGGGTCCTTTGCCCGGTCGGGCTCCTTGAAGTCAAAGACCACGTCCAGGGTTGTCGTCCCTGTGAGGTGGTCCTCGATGTGGCGAACGGCAATGGCCAGGGGACTCGAGTCCTTGAGGTACTTGATCAGCGTGGTTTCCACCTTGAGCCGGAACAGGCCGGCCACGGCCATGCCCACCAGGACGATCGTGACCAGGATCACGAGCGGCTTGTTGGCTTCGTTGAACCGGGCCAGCCGCCCGAGAAAACGCTCGAGGGCCCCGTCCTTTTTCTCCCGAAGGCGCTCGAAGGGCCTGGAGGAGAGAAAGGAGAGGACCACGGGAACCAGCGTGATGGAAACCACAAAGGCCGCCATGACCCCAAAGGCGGCCAGAAGGCCCAGGTCGCGGACCCCCCGGACGCTGCTCACCATGAGGGAGGCAAAGCCGATGCCCGTGGTCACGCTAGTGAGAAGGCAGGGTACGAGCACATAGGCCGTGGCATCCTCCAGCGCCCGCGCCTTGTCGCTCTTTCTCTGAAGCTCTTCCTGGTAGTGGGCCAGGATGTGGACCACGTCGGCAACGGCGATCACGAGCACAAGGGGAGGAAGGACATTGGTGACGATCTCCACCGATTTTCCGGCCAGCACGAGGAACCCCATGGTCCAGACCACACTCACGATCACGGTGACCAGGGGGAGGAGAACGCCCCAGAAGGACCGGAATACAACAAAGAGTGTAATCGTGATCAGGAGCAGGATCACAGGGATGAAGACCCGCTGGTCCGCCACCATGAGGGTGGGCAGCACGGTTCCGATGACCGGGAACCCGGCGACATAGAGCTCGATCCCCTCGGTCTGCGTCTCCTTGGCCAGGCTTAGGATCTTTAGAACGAGGTCCCGCCGCTTCTCCGGGAAATCCTCTCCGGAACGGTCCAGCTCCACCACAAGGAGTGTACTCCGGTCGTCCCGTGAAACGAGATTCCCGTGATAGAGGGGGTTGGCGTGCACCTCCTTCCGGATCCGCTCCAGGTCCGCCGGGTCCTCCGGGAACGCCTCCAGAAAGGGAGCGATCTCGATACCCGCGGAGCTGCCCCGTATGTCGTTGGCATTGCAAAGGCTCACGACCCTGTAAACGTTCTCGTACTGCTCGATCGTCTCTGTGACCCGGCACAGGGTTTTCAGCACCTCGAAGGAGTACACGTCCCGGCTCCACAGTTCCACCACCACGATCTCATCGCTGCCGAACTTTTCGATGTACTCCACGTAATAGTCGGTGTCAGGATGCCCCACGACCCGCATCCCTTCCGGGGAGACCTGGAAGTCGATCCGTGGCAGTTGAAGGGCGAACCCCACCGTGGCCGCGGCCAGCAGCAAAAGCGTGATCCAGCGGTAGCGCAGTATGACAGCGGCAGCCCATTGTGCTGCCGGGTGATTGAGTGCTTCCCTTTCCGTTGATCCCTTCTTATTCATACCCGCCCCCTGACCGCGCATCGCCCTTCAGAAACGATTGCTTTCAAAAAAGATAGGTATGCCATTAGCACAATCGGCCCGATCCCGTCCAGCAGGCCCGACCCGCATTTTGCATGCTTCCATCGTTTTCGCTACGAGGTTTCATGCTACTTGCAGGCTAAAGGGTCCTTTTCCAGGATTTTCAAGCGGTCCCTGCCCGTGATAGATTGTCACATATGAAAAGCGACTCCCCTTATCGCAAATATCTCACCTGGCTGGACCCCTCCCTTCACGGTGATGCCATAGAAGGGTTGGGGAAGGACCGAAAACGTGTCCGAGTCGCAAAACAGCAACCCTGCGAGGCGCTCTACCCTCGCCGCGACCTTGTCCTCGTGCCTCCCCGCGCGTGGGACCTCCGGTGCAAACGCCAGGGCTCCTGGTACCGCTCCTCATCACGCAGGGATCAAACCCTTCTTGTTTCCAACACCCCGCTCAGGGAATTCACCCCCTGGGGATGCATCACCCTGGAAGGGTTCCGTCCTCCACGAACGGCAACGGACCGTGATGTCTTGTCCATCATGACGGACCCCCGTGTACCCGAGGTTTTGCCGGCAGGCTGGGGCGAATTCTCTCCATGGGAGACGCAGGCCATCGGCCGGTTTCTCGAGGAGCAGGGGAAGGAGCGATCCCTTCAGGAGGTCTTCTTCTACTACACGGCCAACCATGTGAACTTCATCTTTCCGAGCTTCTTCGCGTCGAACCGGGACCACCCTGTCATCCCTTATTCCATACAGGAGACAGCCCTGGTCTGCTCAGCTTGTGTGGAGCTTTTCGGGATCCTTGGGGAGTCCTGTCCCGTGAAGTACCTCGCACCCTGCCCAGGCCTGAAGTACGTAAAGCCCCCGGAGGGCGCCTACCTGCGCGTTGTCTCCTGACCGGACGCCCGACTCCTTCCCAAATCCGTTCTTTACAAAAGGGGCACTTCTACAATATATAAGGGGGAATTCTTCAACCTCGAGGCAGAAAAAACCCCTTCGATGCCAAGCCTTCGCTCGAACCGGATCTTCTTCCTTCCCTTCTCTCACACCCTTGTTGTCTTGCTGTTTTCCGTCCTCACTGCCCTGCAGGCCGAGGGGGCAACCCTGGCGGAAACCCATGGTTTCGGGGCCCGTGCCATCGGCATGGGAGGCGCTTTCACCGCCGTGGCGGACGACGTCTCTGCGCTTTACTACAACCCGGCCGGGCTTGCCCAGGTTCACGGGCATCAGGCCCATTTCGAATACCTCTTCGTCAAGCCTGAGGTCTATGTCCAGAGGAGTCCCGGGCTGGATGAGATGTTCATCCACAAGTGGACCAAGGCCCCTCTGGCAGCCATCGTGATCGACCTTTCCCGCGCCATCAAGCTCGGGCGCCAGGTGGTGGTGGGCTGGGGCGCCTACTTCCCGGACAACACGAAATCCGTTTACAAGGTCCGCTACGGCACCTCCTTCGACCCCTTTTATCCCCAGTACGGGGACTCGAGCGCGGATCAGTCCATCATGCTCATGACGGCCGCCGGAGTGGAGATCTTCCCATGGCTCATGGTGGGGGGCGGGTTCACCCTCCAGATCCACGGCCAGTACGTGCTCATAGAGGTGGCCACGGACCTCAGGGGAAAACCGGTTGAGGACAAGAGCAGGACGGACATGGACGTGACCACAGAGATCTTTCCCCTGGCAGGGATCCTGCTCAAGCCCACAAAGCGGCTCCGACTCGGGTTTTCATGGAGGCGGCGTGTGGAGTTCATCGTGTCCGGCGGGATGAACATGAAGATGAAACTGGCCTACGGCGAGGACCAGGTCGTGCCGATACCCATCCCGCTCACCCTGGAGGCAAGGGGACACTACCGGCCCGAGCAGTTCGCCCTGGGTGTCTCCTACCAGCTCACCGATGCGCTCCTGCTGGCTGCGGACGCGACCTATTACGACTGGCGCCCTTATGTGGATGAGGGGGCCAGGCCTTTGAACCCTCCCATGAGGGACATCGTCGTGCCCCGGGTCGGAATGGAATACCAGGTTCTGGAGGATCTGCTCAACCTGCGCATGGGGTATGCGTTCCATGAGTCGCCACTGAGGTCGCAGCATGCAGGAGGCCCGGTGAACCTGCTGGACAACGACATCCACTCCATCTCCGTCGGGGCCGGCGTTTTCTGGGACCTGTTCGGCGTGCTGGGCAACCCGGCCCAGTGGTCTGTCTTCTACCAGGCACAGTTCCTGGTCCCAAGAACGTTTCGAAACGTGCATCCCGAAGGCCCGGGCCTTCGAAGCTCCGGGGCCTTTCACTCCTTTGGGTTCGGGATCCAGCTCTATCTGTAGGCCAAGGGTATTCGTGTAGAGAGTGATCATGAAGAAGAAGGCTATGTGGGATATAGGTACGAAGATTGCGAGCGGAGCGAAGTCGAAGATCCTGAGCGAAGCGAAGGGACCCCCTTGCACACCGCCCGTCCTGTACCGGGAGGTTGCCGCGTCGTCTTCGGCTCCTCGCAATCTCCGTACCTTTTTGGAGGGAACCCAACGTTTGATTTCACGGGTTAGCGGTCGTCGTTCAGCACTCCTGCTTCTTGTTCTCCTTCTCTTCACCGCGGCACCCGAGGTCCGGGCCGACCTGGCCCATCACTTCGGCCTCTCACCCCGGGCCATCGGCATGGGGAATGCCGTGTCCGCAATCATCGACGACTATGCTGCCGTTTACTACAACCCTGCCGGGCTTGCCCTCACCTCGTCCAATGGATTCACCCTGGGCTATTTCTACAGCACGCCGAGGATCAGGACCAGGGTTGCCGGAGGGCAGGAACGCCTCTCGTTCCAGGAGGAGATGAAAGCCGGTGTCGTGGGCTACCGGCAGAATCTGTCGTCCATATTCTCGGACAAATGGGGAAAAAACGTCGTGGTTGGCCTGGCCCTGGCCTACCCCGGAGATTTCAAGACGGCCACCCTTGTGGGCACCCGGTTCTACGACGAGATGCAGTTCCCCGTGTTTGGAAGGGTTCCGGAGATGCTGGTGATGAGCGGCGGGCTGGGGATCGAGCTGCACAAGATGTTTCTGGTGGGTGTGGGGATGCGTTACGCGGTCACCTACAGCGCCAAGGACATCACCGTCCACCTACAGCTGCCGGACAGGGATGACATCATCAAGAAGATCGACATTCAGGCAGAGACCGAGACCCAGCCCATTGTGGGAGCCGTGTTCCGGCCCTGGGATGCGCTGCGCCTGGCCGCGGTGTGGAGGCGCGGCGGGGCGCCCGTAAGGGTGGTGGGAAAGGGGGGCGGGAGGGCACTTGTGGGCCCCCTGGAGATCCCCATAGACCTGTCCCTGAACTTTCAGGACTTCTTCACACCGGACGAGTTCGCAGGGGCCGTGGCCTGGTCCCCCTCAGAGATGTTCCTCCTGGCCTTTGAGCTCACCTATGCCAAGTGGTCCCACTACGACGATCCCTACGGGCTTTCACCACCGGGCGACCCCTTTGAGGACATCCTGATCCCCAGGTTCGGGGTGGAGATCGACCCGCCGGGGCCCTTCCGGTTCCAGGTGGGCTATTACTGGCAGCCCTCGCCGGTCAAGGATGTTCAGCCCTTCACCCAGTACCTGGACACAGAGGAGCACGTCTTCTCCTGTGCCGTTGAATACGAACTGCCCATCAAGCGGCTTCTGGAGTACCCGCTCCGCTTCCACGCCTTCTTCCAGTACCAGCACATGCCCCGCCGCACACTGGAAACCGTGAACGGAGCCACAGCGATCTGGGGGTACATCACCCACCTGGGTGCCACGGTCCAGCTCTCTTTCTAGCCGCATGAACGGTACGGTTGAGTCCTTCCTGCTTTTCACATAGAATCTAAAACCCCCGCGAACACGGGCGGCCCCCAGGACCTACATCCTGCCGCCCCTGACCCTTGAAACCGAATCATCGGCAACCGCCCCTCACGGATCGCCAAGGCACGCTCCGTGCCTCGTTATCGGTAAAGGATCAACATAGTGTGGAACACGCCCCACGCGCCCGTGTGGAGGATGTCCCGATCGTTAGCAATCAACCTCATCCATCAGATGGAGGAACCAACATGAAGATCGCATCGATACCTGCCACGCTCCTGCTGGCCGCCCTCTTGACCCTGGTTTTGCCCGCTCAAATTGTATCGGGTGCGGAAGAAACCTCCCCCCCAGGGAAACAAGCGGCCAATACAAGCAACCCTCTCCTGTCAGGGGCAGCCGATCTCCTGGCCAAGATCCACAAGGCCAGGGAAGAGGTTACCAGGCTGGAGTCCGAGGCGAACCGGGTCAATGGAGAAGATAAGCTCGTTGCCCAAACCCAGATCGCCCGGAAGCTGATCGACCTCGTGGCGGATGAAGAGGCCCTGGTGGACAACGTCCAGCGACAGAAGAAGAAGGGCATGGACACCTCCGGTCTTCAGCAGAAACTGGCAGCGCTTCTGCCTGTCACACCGAAAGAGATCCGGAACTATTCCAAGAAGCTGGATGCCTCCATCAACACCTTCAGGGAAGCGCTGGAGACTGCATCCGCAGAAGAGCTCCTCAAGGTGGAGGGACGCTTGACCAAGGACATTGCCCTGCGTACCGAAATGGACAAAGCCCACCTTACCTGTACCCACAGCATGGAGGCCCTTGGACTGGACGTGAACGCAGAGAGATCCTTCCTGGCGGATCGCCTCTCGGACCGGTCCGAGAGTACCAGCGGCCGGATCTCCCTGGCCCGGGAACAGATCACCGACCTCGAGGCACGATCGGCAGAAGATCCGGACAATGCAGACGTAAAAGCCAAGCTGCTGTCTACCCGGGAAAAGTTGGACCGAGCCGTGGGCAGCCTCACCGCCATGATCGCCATGCAGGAAGAATTGGGTCTCGAAACAGCCGAATACAAGCAGCTCCTGATCCAGGCCACAGGAGACATCACCACGGACATCTTTGACACAAAGGTCGCCATGGGGCTCCTGGAAGGCTGGCTCAAGACGATGAAGACCTGGGCCGTTGAAAACGGACCGCGCCTGATCTTCAAGGTCATCCTCTTTGCCGCCATTCTCCTGGTGTTCAAGATCCTGGCCAGGTTAACGCGCAGACTGGTTCGGATGTCTATGTCGAAATCCAAGCTCCAGTTCTCCCAGCTTCTTCAAAACATGTTCATCTCGCTGGCTTCCAGGGCCGTATTCATCATCGGCCTGCTGATTGCACTCTCACAGCTCGGCCTCCAGATCGCTCCCCTGCTTGCAGGCCTCGGGATCGTCGGCTTCGTCATCGGCTTTGCTTTGCAGGACGTACTGTCCAACTTTGCCTCCGGCCTGATGATCCTCATCTACCGACCCTTTGACATGGGAGATCTCATCGATGCCGGCGGTGCGTTCGGAACCGTGAGCAACATGAGCCTGGTGTCCACAACGATCCTCACCGTGGACAACCAGACCCTGGTGGTGCCCAACAGCAAGATCTGGGGCGATGTGATTCGAAACGTCACGGCCCAGCGCGTGCGGCGGGTGGACATGGTCTTCGGCATATCCTACAGCGACGACATCCCCCAGGCCGAAAAGGTGCTCGCGGAAATCCTGGAAAAGCATGAGAAGGTGCTGGAAGAACCCGCATCAGTGGTCAAGCTTCACACCCTGAACGATTCCTCCGTGGATTTCATCGTGCGTCCCTGGGTCAAGACCGAAGACTACTGGGAGGTTCACTGGGACGTGACCCGGGAGGTGAAGATGCGCTTTGACCGTGAAGGCATCTCCATCCCGTTCCCTCAGCGAGACGTTCACTTCTACGACGAAAAAGTCGCCAACGGGTGAATAGATAGTATTTGAGGAGAATCCCTGCCATAGACAAGTAACATTATTCTGACTTGATCTTGCTTTCATTCTTATTATATGATGGTGCTCTAAGGTTTGCATAACTCGTTTTTAAAGAAAAGAACGATTTCGAGAGCTCACGCTCTCGGTACCAAGCCTTTAGAGGAAGAACATGAAAGCGAGAAAAACAACCAAGGGTTTGTCACTGCTTTTTGTGACCGTCTCTTTCCTGGCCTTTGGCCTTCCGTCCTGCTTCTGGGCCCCGGAAATGGAGCTTCTCACTTACGATCCCGAGGAAACCCAGGGAGGCATCACGCTGTTCGCCATTGCGGGCCAGCATGAGTTCCTTTATTTGAACCATGGGTACATCAACGCCGTCCCCATGTTCTCCCATTACCCCCTGCCGAGCAGGATCGAGCCCATTTGGGAATTCACAGACAGGGAGGGCGGGTTGGTCCTGGATACAAAGATCCTGCCGAACGGCAATATCTTTGCGGTAAGGGGAATCCCTTTTGGAAATCATCTGGAGGAGATCGATCCAAGGACGAATGAGGTCGTGTGGCAATACCGTGGTGCAGAGGTTCACCACGATGCCGACCTGCTTCCTGATGGAAACATCCTGTTCCCTTCAGGCTCCTTCGTCCTGGACCCTGTCCACGGAATCATGCACGTGGATCACGTTCGAGCGGTGACCCGGGACGGCCACCTCCTCTGGGACTGGTCCCTTTATGAGAACGATCCTGCGGGCAACCCCGTGGACCCCGAGGAGTGCGAACCCATCATGCCGTTGCCGTGGCTCGAATGGAGCCATGCCAATGCGCTCACCTTTGTGCCGGCCCCGGGTTGGACGGAAGGAGAACCCCTGACCGGAAACATCTACTTGAACTCCAGGCAGTTCAATCGAATCTACAAGATCGGCTATCCCTCCGGCTCCATTGAGTGGATTCTCGGCGACAACGGGGATTTCGGCCACGGGTTGTTTTCCCAGGCCCACGACCCGGAGTTTTCATTCGAGACGGACGCCCATGGAAACCTCGTCACCAAGATCCTTCTCTTTGATAACGGCTCTTGCCGCCCTTCAGGCCCCTGCCCGCCGGATGAAGAGCCCTGTCCGCCGGATATGGATCCTTACAGCCGTGCCCTAGAAATACGGATAGAAAACGAAGACGACCCCGCAAGCCGAAGCGCTTCCATCACCTGGAAATGGCCCAGCCCCAGCTCGCCGGATTTTGAAGCAAACAGGTTCTACTCCAAGGTCATGGGGGATGCGGACAGGCTGCCCAACGGCAATGTTCTCATCACGAGTTCCGCGGAAGAAGGCGACTTCATGGACCTCGAAAACCCTTCCCTTTCCCACCTGATCGAGGTCAAACGGGACGGGACGTTAACCGGAGGAAGGGTCGTCTGGGAGATGAAAACGAACAAAGGCTACTGGATCTACCGAGCCCAGAGAATCCCTGTCGAGGACTGGCCTTTCTGATGGGCGGATCAAGGGTTTCGTAGACGCCGGTTGAATCCCGAAGGCGGACTAGCGCTGTAACACCAAAACCTTATCAGGGCCACCCAAAGCGAAGATGTGGAGACTTAAAAGGCCATCCCCCCTCAAAACGCTCTTGTCTCGCTCTTCCTTTCCTTCCTGTTTGTTTTCTGCGCGCTTCAAGGATGTGTCAACAACACGGTGGTGGTTGACGGTGTGGAACGTGTTTGACTTCCTGGACGCACACCCACGTAATCCATAAGAGAGGTGCGAATCGCTATGTCCTCGTTGCTTTTCATGAGACGAATGTTCTTCCCGGTCATCATCCTCACCCTTGCCGCAACATGGGCCGGGCTCGCCTGCACGCCCGTACCCACCCCTTTTTGGCCGCCGCCAAAGACGGCGTGGGCACCGGAAGGATGCCGCGCCGTACCGGCCGATGATCCGGTCCTCGGATCCCGCAACCACTGGCGGAACCTCCACGCCGATGCCGTGGGTTCGGACGAGGTCTCCATTGCTCTTGCGCCCGTTTTCGAGCCGGAATGGGCGGCCGAACCCGAAACCTTCAACGTGACCGGCCCTGTGTTCGACGATGAAGGGAACCTGTACTTCTCCCCGCTGTATCCCGCAGAGGAAGTCCTGCTGATTTCCATCGATCCTGCGGACGGCAGCCGTCGCTGGTGGATTCCGGGCACGGGCGGAGGCGGAGGCGCGCCCATGGTGCTCGCCGACCAGGAAAACCCCGGGGAAGAGATCGTTTACCTGGGCACAAAGGAGCGTGCCCTGGCCGTGCACACCGGTGGGACGGTCCTGTGGGACGTGGCCACAGGTCTTGCCCTCACCGGCGAACTTGCCGGGGACGCGGCCTTTGGCGTGAACTATGTGCCCCAGGCCGATGCCATCGTGGGTGTGACGGGCGACGGCCATCTCTACGCCCTTGACCGCGTAACCGGAGCGCAGATCCTGCCTGCGCCCTACTCCCTGCCCGGGGAGATTGCACCGTCGACGAACCCGTTCGAGCAGCTCCCCCCGGCCGTGATCGATGCGCTTGCAGAGGCCGTGCTCGTGGAAGTCTCCCCCCTTATCGGCGGCCTGCCTCCGGACACCAACCTCCTTGATCTGATCGACGTGCTCCAGGGGGGGAAAACCGAAGTCGCGAACTTCTTCTCCATCGACCCGCACACCGGGCGAATCTGGGTGGCGGCCACGGCGCCGGATGCCGAAGACGGTGTGACGGACGGGGTCTCGGAGTTCGGCGCGCTTTACGGTCTGGACCTCGTGCCCAACGGTTCCGCCTTTGAGATCGAAGAGGCCTGCCATCGCTACTTTGAAGGAGGCTCGGCGTCCACCCCGGCGTTGCGCCAGGACGGCACGCGCGTCTACGTGGCGGACGCCGAGGGCAACCTCCTCGCCATAGACCGCAGCTGCAACGACCTGTGGACCCTGAACCTGGGCGATCAGGTCAAGGGCTCGGTGGGCGTCTCCTCGGATAACGCTGAACTCTATGTATTCGCAGGGCTTGATATCGTGCAAGTCCTGGACTTGGGCCCTGCCGCAATGGAGGGATGGAGGTCGCAGCTCGACATGTACATCCCGGGGTTGGGCCAGGCGAACACGAGCACCAACCTGTACAGCATCGCGGCCAACGGCATCGGGTTTCAGGCCGGGTCGGGCGCGCTCATCGAGGGACTGGGCTCCTTTCCCCTCACCGTGGGGATGGGCGTGCTGGACCGCGCCACGGGCCGCATCCGCTACTTCGCGGATGGGTACGAAGATTCCGTTGCCGTGATCAGCACCGGACCCGACGGTGCCATGTACATCGGCCACTCACCGGTACGACGCGCCATGGCCCGGGCCCTGTTCCCGGACTTCACGGACCCGCTCGTGGGGGGGATCGGCAAGTACGCACCGCGCCGGCTCGATCTTCTCCTCCGGGACGCCGCCTGTGCCGCGGCGGACCGCGCGGCGAATGCGCGTGCCGTTTGTGCGACCTGCCCCGACGCTGCCGCTGCGGATATCACGCAGATCCAGGAGCTGATCCTTCAGGCCATGGGCGCCTCGGATCAGGCCATCGCAGAGGGCGACCTGACCACGGCCCAGTGGGGGCTTCTCGAGACCTCGCTGCTCGCCGCAAGAGAGAATCTGAACCTCACCGACCTCGGCGAGGCTGCTCGGCACCTGGAGAATGTTTGCGGATTCTTCCCTGGTTGTAAGTGACCCGTAGCTTTCTTCTCCCAGCCGCAGAAGAAAGACCAGGTATGTGTATGACAAAGTGTCAATTGCCGGGCAGCCTTATGTCATGCCCCCTTTTGACAGAGTGTAGAACAGCTTCCGGAAATAGCCCCGCTTGTTCAGCCACGCCAGAACACCGTAGAAGACAGATGGAAAGGTCCTCTTGATGACGAACAGGATCCTGCCCATGGGCTGGGGTATGACATAGAGCTTCTTCTTCCTCATCGCCCTGATCGTCGCCTCGGCTACGTCCCTGGAGGTGAGTTTCGCGTTTTCAAAGGCGGCACGGACCCTGTCCCTCGAGAACGCGTCCGTGTAGCGGTGGCTTTCCAGCAGGTTGGTCTTGAAGAAGGTGGGGCAGCTGACCGTTACGCCGATGTTGTGAGGCGCCAATTCCGATTTCAACGTTTCGGACAGGGATATGATGGCAGCCTTGGTTACATTGTAGGTGGCCATCTCCGGGAGAGACAGGAGCCCGGCAGCTGAAGCCACATTGATGATGTACCCGCCACCCTGCCTCTTCATCCTCGGGACGAACACATGACAACCGTACACAACTCCCCAGAAATTGACGTTTACGATCCATTGCCAATGTTCAAGGGGAACGTCACCCACAGTTCCCACCGGCACGACGCCGGCGTTGTTAACCAAGAGATCTGCGCCTCCCCACTCCTTGAAGCAGAATTCCGCCATGCGCTCCACATCATCCACCTTTGTGACGTCACAATGAATCGTCCTTCCGGTCCCCCCCGCCTCCTCCACCATGGTCAACGTCTGTGCAGCCTCGTCTTCCTTTATGTCTGCGATGAGTATCCTCCATCTGTCTCGGGCAAGGCCAACCGCCATATCCCTTCCCAACCCTGAAGCCGCTCCCGTTATCACAGCTCTTTTATTTGATTTGTACATGCCCACTCTCTATCTCCAGGTAAAGTTAATGAACACTGCCGGCCATCCTGTTCTCTTACGGCCAAGATCCAGCGCG